>NZ_JBKHUP010000022.1:0-80507 GCF_046565525.1 Coleofasciculus sp.
GCCATTCCTTAAAAATGGCTATTTGGGCGCTAGTTGGTTTTAGTTTAAACTCGTAAATTAAAGTAAACATTTGCAAGAGCCCCTGCCATGTATCTAACACTCATTATACTACAGTATTGTTTGAGTGTTGTCAGGATAGATTAGACTCGCAACTAAAGTAGAGACGCGCCATGGCGCGTCTCTACGCTGAACGCAACGCTTAAGTTTCATCCCGTGGTTAAAACGCCGTCGTTTTCACCATCGCTATCTTGTAAATAGTTCTCAAACCTTTACATAAGACGAATGACGATAAGCAATGACGGATTGGGGGGTAACAATTCTTGAAGTACGCCTTAGTGCATGAGTGGCTGACTCCCAAAGCAACGGGTGGTTCTGAACTGGTGGTTCAAGAAATCCTCAAGTCCGTTGAGGCTGATTTGTATGCTTTGATTGATTTTGAATCAACCAATCCCCAAAGTTATTTGTTTGGACGCCGGATTGGCACGACCTTTCTACAGCATTTTCCAATGGCTAGCAAGGGAGTGCAGAAATATTTACCCCTGCTACCCTTAGCCATTGAACAGCTAGACTTGCGGGATTACGATGTGATCCTCTCCTCCTCCCATGCTGTTGCCAAAGGTGTTCTCACCCGTCCGCAACAGCTACACATCTGCTACTGCCATACACCCATGCGCTACGCTTGGGATTTGACCTTTGACTACCTCAACAGCAGTGCTATGGGACGAGGATTACCTGGGTCAATTACCCGGTATCTGCTGCATCGGTTGCGTCAATGGGATGTCATCTCAGCGAACCGGGTGGATTATTTTATTGCCAACTCCCGCCATACAGCACGACGGATCTGGCGCTGCTACAGGCGAGAGGCACAGGTGATTTATCCTCCAGTTCATATTGAACGGTTTCCTTTTTTGGCTCAAAAGTCGGATTTTTACTTGACAGTTTCTCGATTGGTTAGTTACAAGCAAGTGACGTTAATCGTGGAGGCGTTCAATCAACTGGGATATCCTTTGGTTGTTATTGGCTGTGGACCTCAATTGCAGGCGCTGCGCCATCTGGCTAAACCCAACGTACAAGTGCTTGGCTTTTGTCCCGATGGCGTGGTTGAGGAGTATATGGCACAGGCGAAAGCATTTGTTTATGCTGCCTGTGAAGATTTTGGCATTGCCCTAGTGGAAGCTCAAGCTTGTGGTACACCAATCATTGCCTATGGTGCTGGTGGCGCCTTGGAAACCGTTCGGGATATCCGGAAACATCCGGATAAGGGTACGGGTCTGTTTTTTCTAGACCAAAGTCCTAGGGCTTTGATGGAGGCGGTGGAAGCCTTTGAAGCACAAGCTACTGCTTTTAGTCCCGAACAGATACAATTAAACGCAGCTAAATTTGCGCCAACTGTTTTTAGCGATCGCTACTTGACGTTTCTGGATGGCTGCTATCGAGACCACCTGTCACGATGAAAGAGTCATAAATTCCAGTTTCCTGGTCGCTATTGCCTTAGCTAACCGCTTCTGGCTTTATGATCGTGACGTGTGGTGTGAAGTGAAGGAGTAAGATGACTGCCCAAAGCCAACTTATCTCCGTCAAGACGTTGCGAGCGTTCGTGAAGCGTGGTGTCCAGCCCCGCGCTCCACGCAGTAGACCCAAAGGTCTGTCTCGATATCGCTTAGACGGAATTTTTGCCAAGCGGCTGTTCGATGTCGTATTTTCCCTATCGGTTCTTACGTTGTTTTTTCCGATTTACCTGCTCTTAGCCATCCTAATCGCTATCAGTTCACCAGGACCTATTTTTTATGTTCAGGAGCGAATCGGTAAAGATTATAAACCGTTTAGCTGCATTAAATTCAGGACAATGGTGGAAAATGCGGATGAAATGTTGCTAGAAATGTTGACAGAATCAACTTCTATTCGTTGTGAGTTTGAAGCGAATTTCAAGCTAAAGCAAGACCCCAGAATAACCTTAATTGGCAAAGTCTTGCGATATACGAGCTTGGATGAGTTTCCGCAATTTTGGAACGTTTTGAAAGGAGATATGAGTGTAGTCGGACCTCGACCCTTAGTCCCGGAGGAACTGCATAAGTACGGGCGTCACATCGATAAAATTTTGACAATTAGACCAGGAATTACCGGACTATGGCAAGTTTCAGGGCGGAATGATATTCCCTATAAACGTCGAGTCCAAATCGATGTTTATTACGTCAATTACTGCAATTTTTGGCTGGACTTATGGTTGATTGTGAAAACAATTGGCGTAATAATTTCTCCAAAGAATAATGGAGCTTACTGACAAGTTAAGCTTAGGGGAGCATGGGAGGATTAATCTCAAATTAAACCTCTCGGCTCAAACTCGACAATGACCATTGCCCGAAGTACGCGGAATGAACCAACCGCCGGACGCAACGACGGCGGCAAAGTCAGACTCCCATGCTAGGCTAGACAGATAATACATTAAAGAGAAAGTCGATCAATGCCAGAAATTTTAAGGTAATGTAAGGAATAATTTCCTATATCCCAAAACCGGGTCGGGATATTAACACGTTTCTGGCAAGCACCTACTGCCACTGTTGCCCATACGCATCACAGGACGATTTAAGGATGACGCAACCCAAACAAGCGCTGATTACAGGTATAACCGGTCAAGACGGTTCTTACTTGAGTGAGTTATTACTGGAGAAAGGCTACGAAGTTCATGGAATTGTCCGGCGAACTTCCACATTTAACACCGATCGCATTGACCATATCTACGTTGATCCGCACAATCAGAATGCCCGATTATTTCTACACTACGGGGACTTGACTGATGGCGTCACCTTGCGCCGCATTCTAGAGGAAGTCAAGCCGACAGAAATTTATAATTTGGGCGCTCAATCCCATGTTCGTGTTAGTTTTGACTGTCCGGAATATACAGTTGATGCCGTGGGAATGGGAACGCTGCGCCTGTTGGAAGCCATTCGGGATTATCGCAATCGCACGGCTATTGATGTGCGCTTCTATCAGGCGGGTTCGTCGGAAATGTTTGGCAAAGTCCAGGAAGTTCCCCAAAAGGAAACTACCCCATTTTATCCCCGCAGTCCTTATGCTTGTGCCAAAGTGTATTCCCATTGGCAAACAGTGAATTATCGCGAATCCTATGGGATGTTTGCCTGCAATGGTATCTTGTTTAATCACGAATCGCCGCGTCGGGGAGAAACATTTGTCACCCGTAAGATTACTCGTGCGATCTCGCGAATTGTGACTGGACAGCAGAAAAAAATCTATCTAGGAAATCTAGATGCGAAGCGAGATTGGGGCTATGCAAAAGATTATGTTAAAGCCATGTGGCTGATGCTGCAACAAAAGGAACCCGACGATTACGTCGTCGCTACAGGTGAAACTCACTCGATTCGCGAATTTCTGGATATTGCCTTTAACTGTGTAAATTTAGATTGGCAAGACTATGTGGAGTTTGACCCCCGCTATCTGCGCCCAGCGGAAGTGGAGTTACTGATTGGTGATCCCGCAAAAGCAAAGCAAAAGCTGGGTTGGCAACCGTCTTTATCCTTTGAAGATTTAGTCGCATTAATGGTAGAAGCCGATTTGCGAACTTTCGGACAGTCATCGTCTAATGGTGAAGGGGCAAAACTGTTTGAAAAACATAAGGAAAATACTTACGAACATTCCCAAGCTCACGCACCTATTGATTGAGTAAAATTCAAAAGGTACGCATTCGTAAGGGCGGGCGCGAGTGATTTGCAGGAGACTGTAAACAATAACGTAACCCTAATATCCGCCCTTAAATTACCGTTTATTCAGTGTTTTCATGTATCCAATATTATCATGAACAACGACTCAAAAATTTACGTAGCAGGTCATCGCGGCTTGGTGGGTAGTGCCATTGTCAAATCCTTACGCGACAAGGGTTATACCAATCTTATCCTGAAAACGAGTCAAGAGTTGGACTTAAGACGACAGCAAGCCGTAGAGGATTTTTTTGCCGCTGAACGCCCAGATTACGTTTTTATCGCGGCGGCAAAAGTGGGAGGGATTAATGCCAACAACACCTACCGCGCTGAGTTTCTCTATGAGAACTTAATGATTGAATCTAATGTTATTCATAGCGCTTATTTGTGCGGTGTAAAAAAATTGCTGTTTCTCGGCTCATCTTGTATCTATCCCAAATTATGTCCCCAGCCGATGAAGGAAGAACACCTACTTACGGGGTACCTTGAACCGACGAATGAACCCTACGCGATCGCGAAAATTGCCGGACTGAAACTTTGCGAGAATTATTGTCGGCAGTATGGCGTGAATTTCATCTCCGCTATGCCCACAAATCTCTATGGTCCAAATGATAATTTCAATTTAGCCAATTCCCACGTTCTCCCCGCCCTGTTGCGAAAAACCCATGAAGCTAAAATTAACAAGGCTGAGGCTGTGGAAATTTGGGGAACGGGTTCGCCTCTGCGGGAGTTTTTATATGTCGATGATTTAGCTGATGCTTTAGTTTTTCTGATGGATCACTATAACGAAATCCAATTCGTGAATGTCGGTACAGGGGAAGAGGTTTCTATCAAAGAATTGGCGCTGTTAATTAAAGCAGTGATTGGTTACGAGGGTGAGTTAAAATTCGATTCCTCTAAACCCGATGGTACACCTCGTAAACTTTTGGATACCTCGAAAATTAATGCCGCTGGTTGGCAGCCTAAAATCTCCTTAAAGCAAGGTATAGAATTAACCTATCAATGGTTCAGGGAAAACTATGATAGAATTAAAGGAAAATAGTGGAGAAAGTTTCTATTACGGATAGCTTTTTGAAACCCCTGCTCCTTTAAAATTCAAATATAGAGATTATTTAGGATTAGGGTTATTGGTATCTTATGAAACTGGCGATTCGTGTGGTACTATTACTATTGCCCCTACTGGCTCTTGGCACAAGCGGCGATCGCGCTGACGCCACGCCTACTCAATGCAGCCAAATTCGTCAGGTACGCCGTCTCGCCATTCAGCAAGGCTTAGACGACGCAAACCTGGCGACTCTAGAAGCGCAATACTGTAATACCGCTCAACCTTCGGCGGTGGAAGTTATCCCACCCCCAACCGCTACCCAGGAATGTCTCGATCTGACGATTATGACGCGACTGGCGCGAATGTCTCAAGGAAATAGCAATCTGGTGCGATTAGTAGAGACTCAGCAACAATTCGCCTGTGGATTAGCGAATACCTGGGGAAGGGCAATTATTGAATATCCGAATGGACAACGGGCGAAAATCGGTGACAATTGGAATTATCCCAACGGACAAACGGCGAAATTCGGCGCGATTTGGAAGTATCCCAATGGACAAACGGCAAAAGTAGCCTCTCGCTGGTACTATCCCAACGGGGAAATAGCTAAATTTGGAAGACGTTGGAGTTACCCCACAGGACAATCGGCAAACTTTGAAAATCTGGTAACCTGGGCGTGCAGTGTCATCAGCCGGGATGAATGCGCCTCACGATTATTAGCATTGCGAAATACCAATGATTTTTGGAGTGAAATGGCAACCCTAGAGTTAGCTTGGCAGGCGATGATAAATGACAAATGACGAATGACAAAAAACAATTACGTCAGCGACTGCTGAAACAGCGACAAGCCATGACAAAGGATGACGGGCGAGAAAAGAGCGATCGCGTCTGTACTCAGCTTCAGTCTTCACCCCTATTGACTCAGGCAAAAACGATCCTGGCTTATTTTAGTTTTCGCCAAGAACCGGATCTGAATCCTCTGTTTACCGATACCCAATACTGTTGGGGATTGCCTCGATGTGTCGGTAAATCTCTCCTCTGGCATAGCTGGAAAAGCGGAGAAGCCCTAAAAGCGGGTGCTTATGGCATTTTTGAACCCGATGCAAATTCCCCCACCTTAGAGCCTAATGACGTGGATTTAATCTTAGTTCCTGCGGTAGCGTGCGATCGCCGAGGTTATCGTTTGGGATATGGTGGTGGATTCTATGATCGCTTGCTGAGTGCGGCGGAATGGACATCTAAGCCTACCATCGGAATTGTCTTTGATTTTGCTTTCTTGCCCCAACTCCCTATCGATGGGTGGGATCAACCTTTAAATGGGGTTTGTACGGAAACCGAGTTGATTATGATGGTTTAGAGGGCTAAAGCCCTGACGACAGAACGGGTTTGTACGGAAACAGGATTGATTATGATGGGAAGGGTTTAGAGGGCTAACGCCCTGACTACAGAAGCAGAAAATGCGATGAGTAAAAAGTCGGGAAAGCAGATTTGGCAAAGGTTTTGGACGTATATCCTCTTAAGTGCGATCGCGTTGGTGATGCTGTTTCCTCTCTTCTGGTTGATTAGCACATCTTTGAAGTCTTCCACAGAGAATATTTTTGGCTTTCCGCCTCAACTGTTCCCTACTCAGCCAACGATTGAGAATTATATTAAAATCTGGCAAGCCAATCCCTTTGCTCAATATCTCTGGAATAGTCTCATTGTTGCCATTCTCACCGTTAGTTTCAATCTCCTCTTTTGTTCCCTCGCCGCTTATCCCTTAGCCCGTCTTAATTTTCGGGGACGAGATATCATTTTCGCGATTATCGTTTCCACCATCATGATTCCCTTTCAAATCGTGATGATTCCCCTCTACATCTTGATGGTGCAGTTTGGCTTACGCAATAGTTATTTAGGCCTCATTTTCCCCAGTTTAGCCTCAGCCTTTGGCATTTTCTTATTACGCCAAGCTTTTCAAGGGGTTCCTAAAGAACTTGAAGAAGCGGCTAGGATGGATGGCTGTTCGGAGTTAGGATTGTGGTGGCATGTGATGATTCCAGCCGTTCGTCCGGCGTTAGTTACTTTGGCTATCTTTGTCTTTATTGGCTCATGGAGTGACTTTCTCTGGCCCCTAATCGTTCTTGACAGACCAGAATATTATACCTTACCTTTAGGTGTTGCTAAGTTAGCCGGAACCTTTTCTCTCGATTGGCGTTTAATTGCCGCAGGTTCAGTTATTTCTATTGCCCCAGTTTTGCTATTTTTTATCCTGATGCAGCGGTATATTGTACCTAATGATAGTGGGAGTGGTGTTAAAGGGTAGATTCCAATACTGTTCGATTAAGGGAAGCTGAAAAAGCTGGAAAAAACATTCAATGATCAGGAAAAACTGACTCCGGAAATTTGTGACCAACTCATAGAGTTAATTCATGCATGAACTTGGGCTAGTAGACCAGAAATAACCCGCTTAACGTCTGAAGAAGACAATATATTGCCTAGAGCCTTTTCATATTCTGCTTCGCCCGCATTTCTCACAAAGAGCGATCCCTAACCCCATACCCCTTCTGCCTTGGAGCCTTTTGCTATTGCATATAGAGGGGTTTTGGTGGAATGTCTCTACAAGCTGTACCAATCACCGATATGATAAGAACGTTAGTCTCTGGATACGACCCTAAGCATAGACCATAATGGATTTTGCCACTATTGCTGCCCAGCTTAATGCTGGGATCATTTTGCCAGAGGGAATCGTCGTGATTACCCTGTTACTGGTTTTAGGAATTGATCTGATTGCAGGTAAACGTTCTGCTAACATCCTGCCTTACGTCGCCATCGGCGGACTGCTAGTTTCCTTAGTTGCCCTATACTATCGATGGGATGTTGCCCAACCCCTGGCTTTTTTTGGCGGGTTTAATGGGGATGCCATGAGTATAGCCTTTCGCGGCATCATCGCTTTATCGACGACGGTAACCATTTTGTTATCGATTCGCTATGTTCAGCAGTCTGGCACCTCGTTAGCGGAGTTTATCGGTATTTTACTTACCGCTACCTTGGGGGCGATGTGCCTCAGTGGTGCGAATGAACTGGTTACGATCTTTATTTCCCTAGAAACGCTGAGTATCTCGTCGTACCTGTTGACGGGATACATGAAGCGTGATCCCCGCTCCAATGAAGCGGCGCTGAAATACCTACTGATTGGCGCGTCGAGTTCTGGGGTGTTTCTGTATGGCGTGTCCTTACTATACGGCTTATCTGGCGGCGAAACCACCTTAGATGCGATCGCGACAGGTATTGCTCGTTTAGAATCTACCCCATCCTTGGGTATTTTAATCGCCTTAGTCTTTGCGATCGCAGGAATTGCCTTTAAAATTTCTGCGGTTCCGTTTCACCAATGGACACCTGACGTATACGAGGGTTCCCCGACTCCGGTTGTCGCCTTCTTGTCTGTCGGTTCTAAAGCCGCAGGCTTCGCCCTCGCCATTCGTTTAATGGTAACTGCGTTTCCCCTGGTTAGCGAACAGTGGCACTTTGTCTTTACTGCCCTCGCTATTTTAAGTCTGGTGTTGGGAAATGTGGTAGCACTTACCCAAACCAGCATGAAACGCCTACTTGCCTATTCATCCATTGCCCAAGCCGGCTTTGTCATGATTGGTTTAATTGCGGGAACAGATGCAGGCTACGCCAGTATGATTTTCTATCTGCTGGTTTATTTGTTCATGAACCTAGGTGGTTTTGCTTGCGTGATTCTGTTTACCCTGCGAACCGGTACGGATCAAATCAGCGAATATGCGGGACTGTATCAGAAAGATCCCCTGCTGACATTAGGATTAAGTATTTGTTTACTGTCCTTAGGCGGAATTCCACCTTTAGCGGGATTCTTCGGTAAAATTTACCTGTTTTGGGCAGGTTGGCAAGCCGGATTGTATGGCTTAGTTTTGCTAGGTCTAATTACCACTGTAGTTTCCATTTACTACTACATCCGCGTCCTCAAAATGATGGTGGTTAAAGAACCCCAAGAAATGTCCGACGCCGTGAAAAATTATCCGGAAATCCGCTGGAATTTACCCGGAATGCGTCCATTACAAGTGGGTTTAGTTCTTTCTGTTGTTGTCACCTCTCTGGCGGGAATTTTGTCTAACCCCCTATTTACCCTCGCCAATAATTCAGTGACCAATACGTCCATGCTGCACTCTTCGGTGATCCAAGCTCAATCTCACACCCAACCGATTGCATCTTTGGATGTCAATTTACTGCGAGATTAATTAGATCCCCGACGTCTTCAAGGAGTCGGGGAACTCGTACAAGGCGGAAAAATAACTCATATAAACCCCTGCCAAACCCTCCTCTTGTTAAGGGGAGGGAGTAGATCAAAACTTAAATTAAAATGCCACATTAAAGTTATAGGAAAAGAATACCATGTCCAAAACGCAATATAAAACAGACTATTATCAATGGATTCAAGAAACGATCAACCAATTACGAGAACGTAATTTTAATCAGGTTGATTGGAATAATTTGATAGAAGAATTAGAAAGTATGGGTAAAAGTGAGAGACGAGCTGTATTAAGTCTTTTAACCCGTTTATTAGAACATCTGCTTAAATTATCGTATTGGGAAGCCGAGAAAGAGTATTCGGCAAATCATTGGGCTGCTGAAATTGTCAATTTTCGCGCTCAAATTCAACAGCGTTTAGAAGACAGTCCCAGCTTGAAACCTGAACTAGAAGCGATGTATGCCAAAGCATATCCTGTGGCGATTAAGTCGGTTTCTAAGCTGTTTTCACTGCCAAAGGATGCTCATATTTCCTTAGAACAAGCCCTGGATGAAGATTGGTTTGTTGTCGATGAAGCTGGCGATGTTGATTAATATCGTGTCCTGATGTATTCTCAATCAACGACTCTGCCGCGTTGACGCGATCGCCATGGAAATGGGGCATGAGCAGTTGGCGTTGATGGCGTGAACCGTTGACTGTGACTAAGGATTGGGAACCCAGTACGGGTTCTGTAAACTCGTTGGCGTCACCGGGAGTAGAAAGTTCTTGGCGATCACGACTCAGAATTACTTCCAGGTACTTATGATAAAATCACAACAGTATTCTTGGTACTGTCATGACGTTTACCAAAATCTCCTATGAAGTCCAACGAGAGCGGGTAGAGGTGTATCGTTTGCTGGAAAACCGTTACCAACTCATGTCGGCGAATGAGCGGGAACACTTTGCGATTGAAGAGTTGGGAGTAGAATTGGGAATTTGGCAAGGACGATATCAGAATATGGAGTTACCTTGGTTGCGCTGGTGGGATAGTCAGGGTAATTTATTGCTAACTGGGGAAGAACGAGCTGAACAGGAACGACAAGAGAAAGAACGAGAGCAACAGAGAGCTGATCGCGCCGAGTCAGAGTTACAGGCGTTGCGCGATCGCCTGAGAGCGATGAATATTGATCCCAATGTCAATAATGATGATTAAAAAGCCAAAATTAAAAAACAGCTTCCGTTGGGAAAAACTTGACCCAGACGGTATCTTTTTATTGTCGGAAGTCGGGACAGTATTCCTAAACGATTCTTTATATCAACGGTTAATCCCTGTGCTGGATGGTAAGAGAACTCAGGAGGAAATTGTTCGCCAACTCAGCAACGAATTCCCAGAGGCTTATCTCTTTTATGCGCTGATGGAGTTGGAGCAGCAGGGATTAATTATTGAAAATGAACCCCTGTTAGATCCGAATTTCACTTTATTGTGCGAGTCTTTGCTTGTCGATACCAAAGAAGCAGACAAGCGATTGCAATCAACTAAGGTTACCGTTAGAGCACCCTCTTCCAAATCCGGCAAAGATTTAATTGAAACCTTAGCGCGATCGCACATACAAGTTGGCGATGAGGGAGATATTGAAATTATCATAACCGACGACTATTTACGAGAGGAATTAGCCGCGATTAACCGAGCCAATCTGGAAAAATCTCGTCCTTGGATGTTAATTAAACCCGTCGGGACTCTGCTTTGGATCGGACCCATTTTTCAGCCAGGAAAAACCGGATGTTGGCACTGTTTGGCACAGCGATTAGGAAATAATCGACCCTCAGAAGGATTTATTCAGCGACGCAGAGATAACCTTTCACCTTTAACCCCTCCCCTTGTGGATTTGCCAATCACTCAACAAACGGCTCTGGCAATGGCAAGAAATGAGATTCTCAAATGGATTCTTCAAGGCGAAAATAAACGACTGGAAGGGGTGATTGTCACCTATAATACCCTATCTCTAGCCATACAAAATCACGTTATTGTCAAACGCCCCCAATGTCCCGATTGTGGCTACCTTAAACCCCCTGACTGTTCACGCCATCTGGATCTGGAAAAATCAACGTCAGACCTAACCCCCCAGCCCCCTTCCCAACCCCCCTCATTCCCTGCTTTCAAAGGGGGGCTAGGGGGGATGGAGAGAGGTTTGGAGAGAGGTTTTCCAGATCCCATGAAAAGTAAGCTTAAACCCCAACGCGATCGCCCGTTACCTGTAATTCTGGGTAGCCGCCAGAAACGGTTTACCCAGGATGGCGGACATCGTTACATTACCCCCGAAGAAACCTTAGAACGCTACCAACATCATATTAGTCCCCTATCGGGAGTCGTGCGTTCTTTAGAAAAGCTGCCTTATGATTTTAATGGTTTTGCTCATATCTATACCGCTAAGCATCACTGTGCCTCCATATTTGACGATTTAGAGAATTTGCAAAAAAATATTGGCGGGAGAAGTTCTGGCAAAGGAAGAACCGATACTCAAGCCAAAGCCAGCGGTTTGGGTGAAGCCATCGAGCGATATTCGAGTATTTTTCAAGGCGATGAAATCCGGATTAAGAGCAGTTACCAAAACCTCGGCGATGGAGCCATTCATCCGAATGCTTGTATGAACTTCAGTCAGGCTCAATATGACAATCGAAAGCGATGGAATGCTCAATGTACGGATCAGTTTCAGAAGGTTCCAGAACCCTTTGATGAAATTCGGGACATTGAGTGGACTCCAATTTGGTCCTTAACTCAGCAAGCATTTAAATATTTACCCACAGCTTATTGTTATTTTGGCTATCCCCAGCCAGCCAATCCCGACTGTTGGGCAACGACTAATGGCTGTGCGGCTGGGAATACGTTAGAAGAGGCAATTTTACATGGATTTTTGGAATTGGTGGAGCGAGATAGTGTGGCGTTGTGGTGGTACAATCGCCTGCAAAAACCAAGCGTAGATTTAGAGAGTTTTGACGATGCTTATTTTACCGCTATCACCAATTATTACCAATCCATCGGGCGGGAACTTTGGGTTATTGATATCACTAGCGATATAACTATTCCCACATTTGCCGCTATTTCTCGACGACGCGATCGCGAGGTTGAAGATATTATTTTGGGATTTGGTACTCATTTTGACCCCAAGCTAGCCATACAACGAGCGTTAACAGAAGTTTGTCAAATGCTTCCGGCGGTTTTGAATGCGAATCCCGATGGTACGACGCGCTATGCTATATCGGCGGAACCTCATGTATTGTACTGGTGGAAAACGGCAACATTAGCAAATCAACCTTATTTAATCCCCGATCGCGGCGTTGCTCCTAAGTGTAACGCTGATTATGCGATAATTTGGCATGAGGATTTTTTAGACGATATTAAATACTGTCAGAATCTGGTTCAGGAAAAGGGGATGGAAATGCTAGTTCTCGATCAAACCCGCCCCGATATCGGCTTAAATGTGGTTAAAGTAATCGTTCCCGGTTTGCGGCATTTCTGGAAGCGATTAGGTTCAGGACGATTGTATGATGTTCCCGTACAAATGGATTGGCTGGAACAACCGTTGACGGAGGCAGAATTAAACCCAATTCCTTTATGGATGTAACCCTATTGAGTCAGCGCCAGTCCTAATAAAATGACTCAATATGCCAATAATTTTGCTGATGGGGTTGAGAAAATATTCCTGGGAATCAACTTCAATTATTTTTTCGGTTAATCTCATAAATTTCCAGTTGGTGCCAGTGGTTACACCACCGTAAATGGTTGGGATTGAATTACTATGGTTTTGATTAAATAATTGGGCGGCAATCATTTCTGCCATACATTGGGCTAAACCGGATTGAATATTGTCATTTTTGGCTTCGACTAGGGTGATAACTGGGGATTTAATCAGGAGTTGGGATGGTGAATAACTGATGAGATAATCGCAATATCCCGTTAATCCTTTTTCCAGATCGACATTAAATTCCTTGCCAGAAAATAAGCTGATTTGAGAGTTGAATTGTTTTTTCAGTTCGATTAGAATAGGGGTGATGATCATCTCTGATCTAGCTTTTTCGGTAGCGATATCTAGGGCTAAGGGGATGTTATAGCTGAGTAATTTTTGGAGAAATTGGCTGTGTTCTTTTTGGGGAATGTCATTGAAAATACCGACCTTTTCTGTAATAGTTACATTAAAGTTAGGTTCGATATCATCTAGAGTAAATTGGCTGTAGGACATAGGATTCTCCTTGAAGAGGCAATCGGGCTTTGGTTATGAATAATGTAGCTCATTACTATCAGGGGAAGCAGGAGTTCAACTTACTAATTACATTACCATGCTAAACGATTATCGAATTATTGATGCAGACGCCCATATTTACGAGCCGGATTCCCTCTGGCAAACCTATCTCGAACCCGCGTTTCGGGATTTTGCCCCGACTCCGGATCTGAAGATTCAAGGGGTGTCGGTGATGAACAAGTATTCGGATAAACTGATTGATGAGGGCGCTAAACAAGTGGCGCGATCGCACCCTCTTTCTTTGGCGAAAGAATTTAACCCAGAGTCTCAAGTGCAAGCCATGTACCAAATGGGAGTGGATATGGCATTTATTTATCCGACGTACCTCTCGTGGATTAGCGGTGTTGATACGATGGCTCCTCAACAAGTCGGTGCTTATATCCGCGCTTATAATAATTGGTTGCGAGATTTTTGTAGCTATAATCCAGCCATCTTAAACGGCGTTGGGGTTGTGAATCTACATGATCCGGAAGAGATGGTTACCGAATTGCGACGGATTGCCAATTTTGGCTGGAAAGCTGTCTATTTGCGCCCCAATCCCGTTAAGGGCAGATTGCTCAATGATCCGGCTTATGAACCGTTTTGGACGGAATGCGAGAACCTGAATATTGCGGTTAGTCTCCACGAGACAACTCATAGCCGAGTACCCAGTGCAGGTGCAGATCGTTTCCACTCTCGTTTTGCCCTCCATGCTTGTTCTCACCCGATGGAACAAATGATGGCATTATTGACATTAATTGAAGGGGGAGTTTTGGAAAATCATCCGCAACTCCGGGTGGGATTTCTGGAGTCGGGTTGTGGTTGGTTACCGTACTGGTTGTGGCGACTGGATCGCGAGTACGAAGACTTGCGCTGGGAAGTGAAGGATACGGTAAAAATGAAGCCCTCGGAGTATTTTCATCGTCAGTGTTTTATTGCCGTGGAACCCTCAGAAACTTATATTCCCAAACTGTTAGAGGAACTAGGGGAAGATAATCTCATCTTTGGTTCCGACTATCCCCACATGGATCACCACCCCGATGTGGTTGCCGATATGGTGGCGCTGGAAGGACAATTATCCAAGGAAGTCCTAGAAAAAATTCTTTGGCATAATCCCCGTCGATTCTACGGTTTGGCGTGAAGGAGTTGGAGTCGCGATCGCGCAAAAGTTGCAGGTAAAGCGCTGGTGCGATCGTTCGGTGTAGTTGACTACTTTACTTAACTATTGATTTCTTAACAAAAAACAACTTGACAAATCAAACTTGATCTAGGCTAAATAGTGACAAAAGATTTATATTGTGCCTTCTATAGTTTTTTGACAAAGTTAAAATGGTTAAAATGAGTCTTCATCGACGCTTTATCAGTATTTTGTATGTGATTCTGACTTGTGTAGTGTGTGGTGGTTTGTTGCTGCTGAGTAGCGAAAATGCTCGGACTCAAACCGATAACTCACCCCGTGCTGAGTTAAGTGCAACGATTCCTGTCAATCCCAGCCTAGTCCATGATAATCGGGACATAAAGTTTGGGGATTTTGCTTGGCAGACATTTGTCGCTCTGAACTGGCCCGCAGATTGCCAGACTGGTTTACCTTTACAGGAGCAAATTGGTCAAGCTCATGATAAGGCTCGTGTCTGGGAGTTTTACCATTTTCCAGAGGATGTCTTTCAGTCTGATGGTGAAAAACCCGAACTTCAGCCGATTGTTCCTCCTCAATGTTTGGGTTTTAACGGTAATCAGTCTGTCGATCAAGACTTGCGGTTGACGGAATTTGCGTCGGAACCCACTATAGAGTCGGAGAAACTTAAGTCAACTGATCATTTGCATATCTTTTCACGAGGTCAAGAGCCTTTAATAGATCGCGCCGGAAACTACATTCTGAATGAAATTCGCATGAATCCTGTGGAGGTTAACCAAATTGTTGACAGTGGGTGGTATTCTGATAAGAATCTCCAGGGGTTTAACAATACAGATAATCTGTTTCAACTGGCATGCAGCGCTAAGGAACCCAATGGAACATTTCCGCAAACTCCCGATCATCTCAATGTCCCTTGCAAGGTGAATACCTGGATGGGAGCGATTGAAATTAAGGCATCGTGGATGGTTTTGCCCGATTCTAAGGTGTTGCCTGATGGCTCATCCGCCCCCGATAAATATTACACGACAAAGCGAACATTCAATGTCACAACCCCCGAAAATAAGACAGAAAAAACCACAGTACCTGTAGCTTTAGTCGGTTTTCATATCATGCAAAAAACTAGCCAACAAGGGTGGATTTGGGCGACTTTTGAGCATAACAATAACGCACCAGATAACGCAAGTCTGCCAGCGTCGAGAGATCAGAAACATTACAATTTGTATTCTTCTGAATGTACCGAAAACTGTCAAGTAAATACACCTTATGTTAAAAAACCATACCTTTGGCGTCAGGATTTTCCTCATGCAGTGACAACAACTGTTACTGGCGTTGAGGAACAAACACCATCTCAAATTACTCGGCTGGTTTCTATCCCTAAATTTGCTCAGTCACTTAACGAAAAATGGCAGAAAAAACTAGCCACTTCTGTTTGGCGAAATTATCAACTCATTGGCGTTCAGTGGCTGGAAAATCCCTACGATCCTTATAACCTGGCAGAGGTTGGTGGACGGGGTGTGACGCCCTTGCGTTTAGCAAATGTTACCTTAGAGCCTTATGTTCAAATCGATGAGAAGGGCAACTCTTGTATTACTTGTCATACATTAGCTAAACTCAGAGACAAGAAAACTTATGCCGATTTTAGCTTTTTACTGTTACCTAACCAAGACAACTTCAATCAATAATCTAGTAAATCGGCATAAAATGTTGTTTTAGTTTATAATTAAATGCATTAGATTCAGCTATGAATCATTATCAGTTGGTGTCTGACTGAATCCACAGACAAAAAAATCATTTCAAGGAGAATCGACAATGACTACATCTGAGCCTACACCTGGTGCCTGTTTGTTAGAGACTAAACTTCCCGATGGACTGCAAAAGGAGTTAACAAAAATTAAAGCGGGAGTAACGCAGTGGTCTCGATTAACCGCTTGGACGTGGTGTGATTATTTAGCTTTTGCTGATAGTCCGCAAGCAGAAGACGAAAAAAAACTTAAAGCGTTGCTTGTTAAGGCTCTCCAAAAGCAAGCTCAAGAATCGGATGCTTATCTCTCTTACGGTGACCCAAACTCAAAAACCAATGCAGAAACTTGGGCGAAAGCTCTTCTAAACCTATTAGTAGGAAAAACCAATGAAGTACCAGGAGGTGAAAATATCAACCTAACATTATCCGAAGTAATGAAAAAGATGACTGGACAGCCTCTTATAACATCAATACCGGAAAACGAAGAGTTTAGTAAAAGTTTTTATGTGAAAGTTATAACGAATGCATTTAGTGGTTACATCGAAGATGCACCGGATGAATGTAAAACGGACGGCAAGAAATATATTAATTTCATTGCTTACCCGCCCCGTCCTAAATTGGGTAAACTTACTGTAACGAAAGAACAATTAAAAGACTGGGCAAGTGACCCAGCTCCGAATCCTGGCGGAAACTACCTTCCCCCTTCTGTTTATATCCCGACTGCCTTCACGTAAAATACCATTGTCCAATATTTTGAAGAGAGACTAGAAGATCAAATATCTTGAAATATTGACAAACTGATCGAACATTATGGAATGCTTGATCAGTTTTTTAATTTATGAGGACTAAATTCAACCCGTCTTAAAATAGTTGAAAACTGGGAAAAGTCTATATTGACGCTCTACAATGGAGCATAAACAGACAAAACAGTGGGGAGCAAAATGGATACAATTACGGATTATAAAATCATTGCTAAACTTTACGAGAGTGATAAATCGTTAGTTTATCGTGCTTTACCTCATACTGGCGAGCGTACCGTTATCCTTAAAATTCTCAAAAAAGATTATCCCAACCCCTCCGAACTGACGCGATATAAACAAGAATATGAGATTACTCGCTCTCTCAATATTAAAGGCGCGATCGCTGCTTATAAATTATTACCTTATGAAAATACTCTAGCCATCGTGTTGGAAGACGTTGGCGGTCAATCTTTAGATACTTGGCTCAAGTCTCAGTGTTTTACACTTTTAGAGTTCCTGCAAATCGCGATACAACTTGCTGAAGCATTGGCTGGAATTCATGGAGCGCATATTATTCACAAAGACATTAATCCCTCTAACATTATTTTTAATCCCGAAACCGGACAAGTAAAAATTATTGATTTTGGAATTTCTAGCATTTTTACCAAGGAAACCCCTACTTTAAAAAATCCTGATGTTTTGGAAGGAACATTAGCATATATGTCCCCAGAACAAACGGGAAGAATGAACCGAACGCTCGATTACAGAACGGATTTTTATTCCTTGGGAGCAACGTTTTACACTCTCCTAACCGGACGGTTACTTTTTGAAAGCCGCGATGCTCTAGAGTTAGTACACAGCCATATTGCCCGCGCACCCATCCCTCCCTATGAAATTAACCCCTCAATTCCCACAATTATCTCTCGCATCGTGATGAAATTATTGGCAAAAACTGCCGAGGAACGTTATCAGACAGGGTTGGGATTGAAAGCCGATTTAGAAGAATGTTACAATCAGTTACAACAAACCGGACAAATTGCCGAATTTCCCCTGGCTTGTCGCGATTTTGCCGAACAATTGCAAGTTCCGCAAAAACTCTACGGACGAAAATTAGAAATTGAACAATTACTAGAAACTTTTAAGCGAGTCACCGAAGAAAATAACTCGTCAAATACAACAGAATCCACCTCTAAACAACGAGCAGAAATGATGTTAGTGGGGGGATTTTCTGGGATCGGTAAAACGGCATTTATCCAAGAACTCTATCGACCGATTTCCCAGAAACGCGGTTATTTTATTGCTGGTAAATTCGATCAATTTCAGCGAAATATTCCTTACTCCGCCATTGTTGCTGCCCTTCAGTCTCTCGTGCGTCAATTGTTAATCGAAAGCCAAGCAGAATTAAATGGATGGCGCGATAAGTTAAATGATGCTTTGGGAATTAACGGTCAAGTTATCGTGGATGTTATCCCCGAAATCGAGGTAATTATTGGTAAGCAACCTCCCGTTCAACCCTTAGAAGCAACACAAGCTCAAAATCGGTTTAATCGCGTTTTTCAGCACTTTATTCGCGTTTTTTGCCAGAAAGATCATCCTCTGGTTATCTTTCTAGACGATCTGCAATGGGCAGATTTTGGTACGCTGAAGTTAATTGAATTAATGATGAGCGATCGCAACACGGAGTATTTTCTTTTACTCGGTGCCTATCGGGATAATGAAGTTGATGTCAATCATCCGACAATTGCCACAATTGAACGCTTGAAAGAGCAAGGGGCAATCGTTAATCAAATTCTTTTAACGCCCCTCAGTATTGAGAATATTACGCAACTCTTAATTGATACCCTGCAGCGCGATCGCGATGCCGTTAACTCTCTGGCAGAATTAATTTTACAAAAAACTTCAGGTAATCCCTTCTTTATCAATGAATTTCTGAAAACGATTAATCAGGAAAATCTCTTCACGTTCAATCGCGATCGCCAGTTCTGGGAATGGGAAATGGCACAAATTGCCGCGTTAGACATTACGGATAATGTGGTGGATTTAATGTTGGGTAAGTTACGAAAAATGTCCGATACAACCCAAACTGTTTTGCCTCTAGCTGCTTGTATTGGTAATCGTTTCGATCTGAATACGCTCTCAATTATTTACCAACAATCTGATTCAGAAACCTTTCAAAAACTTTTGCCAGCGATTCAACAAGGTTTAATTCAGTCTCTCTCCGAGTTGGAAGTAACCTCAGAAGTTCTATTAGAATCTACGTTAATTGTACGAGATTATAAGTTTCGTCATGATCGCATTCAACAAGCTGCTTATGCCCTGATTGAACCCGATCGGCTAAAATCTGTCCATCTTCAGATCGGTCGCTTATTACTGGCTAGTTTTAGTGAGCAAGAGATGGCAGAAAAAATATTTACTATCGTCGATCATCTGAATAAAGGAATTGAATTAATCGACGATAGAACCGAAAAAGTAAACCTATTAGAACTGAATCTATATGCTGGAAAAAAAGCAAAAGAATCGATTGCCTATGCCGCATCAAAAAATTATTTACGTCTAGCAGCAGATGAATTTCCAGGAGACATTTGGCAAGAAAATTACGAAATGGCACTCGATCTTTATAAAGAGCTGGCAGAAATTGAGTATCTTAATGGTGATTTTGATCAATCCCAATCTCTCATTTCTATAGCGCTGGAACGATCAAAATCGATACTTGACCGTACAGAGTTTTACTTACTCCAAATTGTCGAATATAGTTTATTGAGCAAATGGGTTGAGGCGATTGAATCAGGTCGCATTGCCTTGGCATCTCTGGGCATAAATCTTCCTTGTCAAGATCTTTCCGTAGCTTTCCAATCCGAACTGAGAGAGTACAGAAAAAATTTAGGAGATCGAAAAATAAGCTCCTTATATGATAGCCCAGAAATGGTAATCCCAGAAAAAAAAGCGGCTGTAAAAATTCTAACTAAACTGCATCCTGCCACTTTTGCTACCAATCCATTATTAAGTAATATTATTGCCGTTAAATTAGTCGATATTAATTTTAAATACGGTCACTTTGAAAAATCTTCAACAAGCTACAGTTTTTTTTCAATGATGGCAGCTCATGTTTTTAAAGAATATAATTTGGCTTATGACTATAGTTTTCTTGGAGTAAAACTGGCTGAAAAATATTCGGATTGGTATACTAAAAGTTTTGCTAATCTCCTTCATTCAGGCATGGCAGTGCATTGGTTAAAACCAATTGAACAATCGGAGCAATATAATACAGTCGGAATTAATGCTGGATTGCAAGGGGGCGATTTACAAATAGTTGGCTATCATCTTATCTATAGGATTTATAATTGGATATATCAAGGTAAAGATTTAAATTTTCTCCTCAAAGAAGTGTCTCGCTGCTTATTATTTGCCAGTGAAAACAAGAACCAGTGGTCAATAGATTGTGGCGTTGCTGCTAAAGCTATTCTTGAAAACTTAATGGGTCTTACTTCTGATAAATTCTGTTTTGAGGGAGAAGAATTTAATGAAATCGCCGCACTCGAAGAATGGAAAGAAAAGACAGTTTCCGCCGTTTGTTTTTATTATATATTCAAATCTCAGGCTCTATATCTATACGAGCGCCCAATGAGTTTGAACGATCTGGAATACGCAGAAACGTTATTTGATTATATTCCAGCGATGAGTTCAATTGCCAAACATAATTTTTATTATTCCTTAACTCTCATCGCTCACTATCCCGAAGCATCGCCATCAGAACAAAAACAATACTGGCATAAAATCGAAGCCAATCAAAAACAGATGAAACTATGGGCAGATAACTGCGAGGCAAACTTCCTGCATAAATATCTCCTCGTCGCCGCAGAAATGGCTCGTATTTCTAGTCAATGGCAAGACGCAATGCAACTCTACGATCGCGCCATTGCATCCGCCAAAGAACACGAATTCATTCAGAATGAAGCATTAAGCAATGAACTCGCTGGAAAATTCTGGCTGGCACAAGGAAAAGAAGACTTTGCTAAACTCTATATGAGAAGAGCCAGACAATGCTATCAAATTTGGGGGGCAAAACGCAAAGTCGAACAGTTAGAAGAAAAGTATCCCCAATGGTTTACTTTCCAATCTTCAGAATCCGACGATATCACGACAACCTCTGGGCGCTATGCCAAATCCCTAGACATTGAAACCGTGATTAAAGCATCAGAAACTCTATCCCAAAAAATTGTCTTAAAAAACTTACTCGCCAACTTGATGAAACTTGCCATTGCCAGTGCTGGAGCGCAAAAATGTTTCTTAATTCTAGAAAAAGAAGGCAATTGGTTTATTGAAGCAGAAAGATGGGTGAATGAGAGCGAGACAAGGTTATTACAATCCATTCCGATCGAAACCGAAAAAGAACAAGCCAATTCCTTACTTTCTTCAGCCATCGTCAATTATGTCGCTCGCCTGAAAGAAAACGTTATCTTAGACGATGCTTGTCGTAAAGGAGACTTTACCAACGATCCCTATATCCTCGCCACCCAAGCCAAATCTATCCTCTGTATTCCCCTGATCAACCAAGGGCAATTAAGCGGTATTCTTTACCTAGAAAATAACCTTGCCATCAACGCCTTTACCCGCGATCGCGTGGCTCTTTTGCGAACCCTCTCCACCCAAGCTGCCATCTCCATCGAAAATGCCCGACTTTATACCAATATGGCAGCGTTAAACCGGGCTTACGAGCGCTTTGTTCCTTCGCAGTTTCTCAGCTTTTTAGAGAAAAAGAGTATTCTTGATGTGAAACTGGGGGATCAAGTCGAAGGGGAAATGACAGTTTTATTCTCCGATATTCGTGATTTTACCACCATCTCTGAGCAGATGACCCCTGCTGAAAACTTTGCGTTTATTAATGATTATCTCGGTTATATGGAGCCGCCAATTAAAGCTCATGGCGGGTTTATCGATAAATATATTGGTGACGCTATCATGGCACTGTTTCCCAATTCCGCCGATGATGCCATTCGAGGGGCAATCGCCATGCTGCAAGCGTTGACAAACTACAATTCTTCTCGCCACGACAGAAATCTCACACCCCTTCGTATTGGTATCGGCTTGCATACGGGATCGTTAATGATAGGAACAGTGGGAGGGATGGATCGGATGGATGGAACAGTGATTGGGGATTCAGTCAATCTTGCCTCGCGGGTGGAAGGATTAACCAAAATCTATCGCGTTTCGCTATTAATCACCGATAAAACTTGGGCAGGTTTAAATAATCCTTTAGACTACGACTTTCGATTTATCGGAAAAGTCCAAGTCAAAGGCAAAACTCAAGCCGTTGGCTTGTTTGAAGTCTTTTGTGCCGATCCGCCAGAATTGCGGCAAGCCAAAATTGCCACAAAAGAAACGTTTGAACGAGCGGTTCTGTTGTATCATCAGCGTTCTTTGCCAGAAGCCGCACGCTTATTTCAAGAATGCGTAGACTATCATGGAGACGATCTGGCTGCTCGCTATTATTTAGCCCTATGTAGGGTGGGCAAGAGTGATAAACCTTGAAACATTTATATTATCCTTGGTTGCTCTTGCCCACCCTACTGCTCCCTTATAGACATCAGCGGTTATTATTCAGGATAGCAACGAGATGGCTAAATAAGTCATTGAGATCAGCAGGTAACCGATAAATATTGAGATCTTGCTGAACTTTTTTTTGCTCACGATGCAGTACTCCAAATTGCCATACATCTCCGGTTGATACAGCACCATAGAGCAATGGTTCGTTTGAAGTTGTCCATTGGTCAAGGGCGATGAGTTCAACAGCAAGTTGAGTAAAACCTCTAGCAAGGTCAGCATTTTTGGCTTCAATGACTAGAAGATTATACTGGGTATGGAGGTAGTAGTCGAGAGCGCCTTTGAGTTGCTCAGAGACGTTGATCGAATACTCGATTCTAAGTTGAGCGTGGGTGTAGTCGATGAGCGCTAAAACAACAGGGGCAATCAGGATTTCTCGACGAGCGGCTTCACTGGTAAGGCTAACATAGGGTAAGCGGCGTTGAATGCTATTCTTAAGTTCAGTTAATTGGTCGAAGTTCGTCTTAGATAGGGGTAAGTCAAGACTGATGCGTTGGAGAGAAAAGCCAAATTCAGCTAAAATGTCATCTGGCTCATAGGTCATCTCGAAATAATTACTGAAGGTGTAAGACTTTCCGGGTTCAAGGATAGGAGATTTAGACATGATAAACTTACCCTAGAAATTGTAATTCACACTAAAATAAAACCCCTCATCTTGAGCATTTGCCCCGCGATCCTCTAAATCAACCAAGGGCAAACCATAATCCAGCCGCAGGTTTAAATTAGGCAAAGGTTCCCACAATATACCTAACCCTAACCCAGCAATAAATGTCTGGTCTAATAATTCATTCGGATTCGTCCCTCGATTCCAAACATAACCGACATCAAAAAATGGTGCTAAGACAAATGTGGCAATACCCGATTCATCCCGTTCTAACGTAATCCGATCTTCTACAGAAACGCGAAATCCATTGTCTCCCGCCCGCACATTTTGCCGATATCCTCGTACCGATTGACCGCCACCAATGACAAATTGTTGAGCAGGTAATAAACTATCAAAGGCTAACTGGAGATCCGCTTGAATAATTAAAAAGTTATCCGGATTCAGAATTTGCACCCGCTGGATTTGAGCCAACCAACTAACAAACTGACCATCGGGATTATTTTCATCAACATCGGAATTTTCTGTGGCATCAAATAAGCCAGTGCCAAAACTAAATAGGGAACGAAATGCCCACGCTCCAGAGGTTTGACGTAGGGTGTATTCTTGTCCAAACTTCAACACACTGGTGCGACTAACACCATCTTCATCGGGTCCCACACCAAACGGTGTTGGTCCAGCAAAGGTAAAGGTTTGACCATCCTGATGAGTAAACCCTAGGGATAATGCAAACTCTCGACGCGGTGTGCGGATTAAGGGTTGGCGATAGTTAATTTCATAGAGATCGGATTCTCCTTGAATATCGAATACCTGCAAATCTTCTTGAATCACTTCATTTTCATTAAACGATGTACGCAGCTGCACCGTACCATTCATCGCATTGATTGGCGCCCGATAATTAAAATCCCAGGTATGGGCACCACCCGCCGTTGTGCGGTTGTATTGTGCGGCAATTTCATCCCCAATTCCGGTTAGATTGAGATAGCGGGCATTCGCAGTTAAGCGTTCAGAACCTACACTGGGAGGGGAATAGTTATCAATACCGACACTTCCTTCAAAGGGATCGGCTTCAGTAACCCGCACCACAAGAATACTTTGTCCCAATCCGGTTCCCGCCCTCAACGAGGCTTCCACATTTTCAAATAAGGGATTAACTCGTAACAAGCGCAATTGATCTTCTAACTCGCCTGTATTCAGGGGTGTATCCGCCCCCAATCGGACGCGCGATCGCACGTAACTCGGATTCAGCCGTCGTGTTCCTTCCACCTGAATCTCTTCCAGACTCCCTTCAATCACCCGAATTTCTACCACATCTGTGTCCAGGGTTTCTTCCACCAGAACCGCCCTAGAGGTAATGTAGCCTCGTTCCAGATACAGTTGAGAAATCCCATCCGCCACACTTCTGAGTTCTTCCAACGTGACAGTACGTCCTTCAACCGGTTCAATAATCGGGTTAAGTTCAGCCTCCCCAAAAATTGTACTCCCGGTGACATTAATCTCTTGAACTGAAATCTGATTCTCTTCAGGCGGGGTGTCACCATTCTGTTTAGTGTTCGCCGAAATCAAACGAATTCCATGGCTACTCTCAACGATTGGCGACTGATTCCGGTTCTGGGAGGATAAAGGTTGCCAAACTACGTTACTACTGGGAGTGGATTTAGGTTTCTCTACCGTAACCGATGAGTGTTGGGGGCGTTGCTGATGATTCACGGTTTCGGGTTGAGTCGATTGCAACGGTTCAGATTGTCCGATTAGAGGCTGAATTGGGAAAACGCGCAGATTCACCCCTTGCCGATTTTCCGGTTGGAGACGCGCCGGGTGAATCTGAGACGGTGCTAAACTCGCCGCCTGTCGATTTTCTGGTTTTAAGTGAGTGGGATGAATTTGAGTCCCCGATACAGCGGGGTCATCTGTCCTTGATTCAGATTGACGTGAAAAGTTACTCTCTAAATTACTTCTATCCAGAACCTGTATTCTCGTTTCCTCTACATCCCCAGGTTTTGACTCTACCTCTGGGGAATCAGGAGTGAGAAAATTTTCAACAGCAAGAATAGACACTTGCCGGTTGTCCCGATTACTTGGGATAGGCTTAATCACAAGTCTTTGGGAATGGCTATGATCATTTACATCTACCATCCCACCCTGAAAATGAGCCAACTGGTGACGGAACAAAGAAATATTGGCGGTGGGAAAGACAGTGGGATCATCCTGGGTAAGATTGAGGCTATCCCCCGGTAAAACAATGGGATCAAACAGAATCGCCTCTAGCCTATCTGCATGTAAAACAATATTTGAGTCTTCTAAACCTGAAGATCTGTGTACGCCAGGATCATGAAGGGTTACGATCGACAAACGGGCAGGTTTGGGCGCTTGGGGTTTGACAGCTTGAGGTTTGAGATTCGGGGGATTGAGGGATGTTGATGTAGAGATTGTGGGTTTAATTTTCAAGGACTGAGGCTTAATCACCACAGATGTAGTCGGTTTAACCCGTGAAGCAGGAGACTTGACAGGTTTACCCTGCACAGTACCCACCTTTGACGTTTCTTGACCACGGACTGGGCGAGCCATTACCTCCTTTGAGGTTGAGTCAGTGACCTTCGAGGGTGTTTCACCAAAAGCCATAGTTGCGCTACCAATTCCGGTCAGAACTGAAAGCAAACCTACAAAAACATTAAGCTGCAAATACCACTTCATCAAGGGAAAAACTCGACTTTAAACGAGCAAGTACTGCGTGAACAATCAACCTATTTTCAGAGTCTCCTCCCAACCCCTTACTGTTATCTCAACTAAGATGTCCTTTGTGCAAGCGACTCCATCGGGATCTTACTCAGATCTGATGTTGGGAAACAATCAAACCTGTGTCCCAAGTTGAGACTGATGCGGGAGACCACTATTCTGAACATTAATTCTTGCTAGACCCATAGGGAGCGCCTTAGCTGCCCAAAATAGTTTACCTTACACAAACTATCATGCTCTTAAGCCAAATGTCGGCAAATAGTTTCACTTATTAACGTTTAATCGCATCCGACGAATTTTCCGGCAAAGTGGTTCGTCCCCCATAATTCAATAACCGTTCAATTGTTGCCAGCCGATTATCCCACACCTGAACTTGATAAGGGTGGCGTATCCCTTGCTGCTGCATCCATTGGGGGAATTGAGATCGGAACGCGGCGAGGGCGGCTTTGGCGTTTTGCCAATGTTGCTGTGAGGGTTCCATGGCGAGTTGATTGAGCGCCTGATTCAGCTTTTCTGTTTGAGCCACCCATTCAGTAAAGGCGTCTTGATGAATGGCGATTTGCTCATTCGTGACCAAAAAGTTCCATTCCCGTTGCAGTGCGGCAAATCGAGTCATGGCGACTGGGAACGGCTGACGGTAAGGAATGGGCTCGGTTGAGGTGGACTCAGGCTGACCCTGAGTCTGTTGGAAAATACGATGTAAATTATCGTTAAGATTCTCAACCGCAAACACAGCATACCCCCCGGCGGGTAAATCCCGCAGCAGTTGGATTTGGTCAACTGCGACAACATCGGGTAAATTCAGCAAACGAATTCCTGGAATCAGTAACGCTTCGTTAAGTGTTGATTCCGTGAGTAACGGTTGGGCGAGACTGTGCAACCCTTCGGTATCCAAAGCATAGGTCATCGGTACAACTAGATCAATATACCCCTGAAGAGCCCATTCTTCCCAGTTTTGCTGCAATCGTTGCTGACGCTCCCCTAGGGGGAGGGCAAATACAGCAGCCGATAGAATCAAATCAGGACGTTGCTCGCGCAGACGCGCCGATACCGATGCGACAAAGCTGTCCACTTGGCGGATACGAAAGTCTGTCCATTGTTGCCATAATTGGCGCGAGCTAGGATACACTTCAATCGGATCAACCCCTGTCCATTCCTTAAATTGCTGACGCGCCGCCACCCCATACCCATAAGTCTGATTCACTCTCGGATCTTGAAACGGATAACGAATATAATCCAGTTGAATCCCATCTACGTCATAGCGGTTGGCAATTTCTTCCAGCAGCGCCATTAAATAATCCCGTACCTCCGGGTTTGCGGGATCAAAAAATGCCTTTCTGGTATTGGGATCAAACAAGCGTCCCCGCTTATCAAAAATTGCCCAATCGGGATGAGCTGATAAAACCGGACCCGGATAATCAGGTGGCTGATTCAATAGAGCATTGTGACGCTGATTCGCGGCCGCAAAAATCCACACCCAAGCGTGTAACTCCATCCCCCGTTCATGAGCCAAGTCCACGGCGGCTTCTAAAGGGTCCCAGCCGCGAACCAGAGGGTTTTGTTCAGGAGCAACCTGACTGGGGTAAATCGGATAACTGGCATTAACAGTTTCAAAGAAAACGGTATTAAATCCCGCCTTTGCCAATTGGTCGAAGAGTTTAACTAAATCCTGTTTAGTCTTTGCTTTGACAATTGTTCCTCGATCTAACCAAATTGCCCGAATTTCCGGTTGGGCAAGTTGACGATCCATCGGATAATTATCCCAAAGTAGCCGTCGGGCATTAATCCATTGTTGTCGCGCCGCCGTATAGTCCTGTTGCTCAACCGCACCCAGAAAATTTTGTAACCCAATTCTCGCTTGCGCTAATGCTGAAACCGTGGTTCGATTTGGATGGGAATTCCGTTGAGTCTCATGTTCGGCTTCCTTGACACTCACCCCCTCTAATGACTCGATACTCTCTTGAGTGAGCAAACCCACCTCACTATTGTGAGCATTAGCCGTTAATAATGTACTTTCCACCCGACCCATTAAGTGTTCCAACTCCCGACTCATCGCCGTCACTTCATTGGGAGTAAGGATACCCCGATTATTGCCCGGAGTTTGGGCGGGAAGCACTAAGCGATCGCCTTCGCTGGGAACAGGAGTCGGATTGCTGGCGGAGAGGTTATCTTGGCGTTTTGGATCTCGACTGATTACGGGTACAGGAGTCGCCGCCAAGGATTGACTTTTAACACAATTCGGTGGGGATGAATTCGGCATCTTTCCAGGCGTCGGCGTAATATTATAACGACTCAGCGCCGCTTGCAGCCAAACCACATCCGTCTGTGCGGCGGCTTCCCCATCCACTCCCCAGCGCCAGCCGAAAAAAATCGATTGATCCGTCGTTACCACGGCGGGGGGATTTTCTGGCTGATTCCATACAGCCGCCGTTTGAGCCTCCAAACTGGCGGGAATCACCACACCCCCTTGCAACTCTTCCACCAATCCCGCATTGGGTATCCACCTTGGCGAAGACACTGATAATCGTTCCAATTTAGACGGTGTACTCAGACCAAATCCCCAATAGGCACCCAAGAGCGATCGCAAGCGATTGCGAACCTCAGGTTGAGATACAATGCCCGCAGGACCACTGACAATGATCCGCCCCCCTTGACGCATCCACTCTTGCACAGTTGCTAGGTGTTCGGGTTCCAGGCGTTCAATATTGGGTAAAAATAGGAGTTGAGTATTTTCCAGATTAGAAAGTTGATCAACCTGGCTCAAATCAATAACACAGTAATTCACACCCGTTGACTGCAAGCGACTGGTAATATCTGACCAATCGGCTTGATTATCAGGACTTTTTACCACCCCCAAGTTTACCGTTTGAGCTAACGCTCCGGGTAATCCTAGCAGGGTATTGATTGTTGCCGCGATCGCAGTGCCAACAACCCATTTTTTCATCGTAGACCTCGTGAGACTCCGACCGTCGTAACTCCATTCGCTCCTTAACCATCTTAAAGGGTAGGACTAGATGAGCCATCCAAAGAGTAGCATGGCGCAACTGGACACCGACACCTGAGTAACATTTGCCAGGGTCTATCCCTATCGCTATGGGCTGAGTGTTATCAGCCAATTACTGACCACTGATAACTGACCACTGACCACTGACCACTGATAACTGACCACTGACCACTGACCACTGACCACTGACCACTGATAACTGACCACTGACCACCATCTCCCTTCCCGCATCTGAACCAAGATGTCCTAACCAGGGTAGCGACTCAACAAAAAGTCTAAACCAATTCATTAACTGGGAAGCGATCCAATAACTGAATACCTCGAATAGCATTCCGTTTTAAGACATCCGATAGGAATGGCACATGGGGAATTTGAGATAAAAAATCGACAGTACGGCGCAACAATCTGACAATATCCCCTTCATCTAAACTGGTATCCTCACAAAGCTGTGTCCATTCCACACCCAAAGCCCATTGCTCAACTAACCCAATTAAATCCCGTTCTAACCAAATCGGCAGAGCCACCTGATAGCGACGTTGTACTCGAAACAACTGATGGCGAGTTTGTCTTAAACTATCTAATGCCGCCAGTACAGGTTCTGAGGGGGGATAATTTGTCCAGCTATCCGGACGCGGGGTTTCCGTCACCAAAGAGCAGGCGCAGGCGGCTAAGTGGTGAGGATCTAACTGATCAAATGCACCGGACATCAAGGCTAACCCCAACCACAGTTCGTTATCCCCACGAATCGCCGCCGCCGCTTGTCCTAGTTGTGTGGGTGTTACTTCCTCCAGACCACCAAACGCCCTTAACACTTCAATCAGGTTAAGAAATTCTTGCCAGTGCTGGGCTTGGTTTTCTCGGTATAAAGCTTGACGCTCATTAATTTCTTCTTGTAGGGCTAGGCGGCGTTTATGGCGCTTGATTAATTGAGACGGATTACCCCATTGTCGCACTGGATGATCTTCGAGTTGGGCTTTTACCGCATCTACCCGCTGCTGCTGCGCCTCCACTTCGGGTGCGACTATGAGTTCTATATCGGTGGGAATTTGAGCCGCGATCGCCTCAGTTTCTGGTGTACCCCGCCTAAGTTGACCGGGCTTGAGTGTGAGTTCAGCGGGTGGGTTGAGAACACTCAAATCAATCATATCTAACCACCCATATACCCCAACCAAATCGGCTGTTGTTGCCACATACCAGCGATTATCTGCACTTAAGCAGACCAAATAGGGTGACTGTCCCCGCCCTTTTTCCTTCGCCACCAATAGAGCCGGAATCGGTTCAGAAACCGGAATGTACTTGCCCTTGAGTGAAAGTAGAGTACCCAAGGGCGCTTCGGGTATAATTTGGGCAATTTCTGCTGCTTGTACCGCCTCAGCTTGTCGTTGTAGAGTTTTGAGTAATCGCCGTTCTTCTTTAAGCCGTTCCTTGAGCTTTTCGTACCGCCCCAGGGCGCTTAGATCAACGGGCGCCAGTTGAATATCTAATTTTGCCAGTTCTGTGGTTAACTCGGTAATCGCTTGTTGCTGAGGTTGGAGGTACAGTGTCGCCAAGTATTGAGCGAAACTGCGTTCGATCAACTCCTTCGCCTCAGCAAGGCTGTGAGTTTGGAGTAAATTCAGCACCATGCCATAGGTCGGAGTAAACTGGCTGACTAATGGGTCAGCCTTACTCGTAGCTAGGTACGCCGCTTCCTTTGCCCCTTCAAAAGGTGTTTGCAATGTGACCACATAACCCGTTGCATCCATCCCCCGCCGTCCGGCTCGACCTGCCATTTGTAGAAATTCCGATGGCGTCAGCAGTCGGTGTCCAAGATCTGTTCGTTTCGAGAGGGTAGAAATCACGGTGGTGCGAGCGGGCATATTAATTCCCGCGGCTAGGGTTTCAGTGGCAAACACCACCTTAACCAGCCCTAATTGGAATAACTCCTCCACAAACCCCTTCCAAGCTGGTAAAATCCCCGCATGATGGGCAGCAATCCCACGATACAGGGGTTCCACTTGTCCGGCGCGACCCGCCTCCGGATTCCGGCGCAAAAATTCGTCAATGCGCTTTTTCAATTCAGCCGCTTCTTTGGCATTAACCAGTGACAAGTCTCCCAACTCCTCTACCGAGCGATCGCAACCGCGACGAGAGAAGATAAAATAAATCGCCGGTAACATATCCCGTTGTTGGAGTTGCGCCAGAACAAAGGCATTACTGGGGCTCTCTGGGCGTCCCCCCCGTCCTCTCCCTTTATTTCGTTTAGGTTTAAGGCGAGGATTTAATTTCGTTTGGCTAGAGTCCAGCAGGGGGAAAATGCCCTTTGGGTTGGCAAAGCTCAATTGTAAGGGAACCGGTCGAAAGTCGGAATAAATCCGCTCTGTTGCGCCATGAACCAAGTTCAACCAGTCCGTCAGCTGATCGGAATTCGCCACCGTAGCCGATAGGGCAACAAGCTGAATTGTTGGGGGACAATAAATAATCGACTCCTCCCAAACCGTACCCCGTTGTCGGTCATTCATGTAGTGGCACTCATCCAAGACCACCGCTTCAACACCTTCGACAGACGTGCCAATTTCTCCAATCGGTGTGCCGTAAAGCATATTGCGGAAAATTTCCGTTGTCATCACCAAAATTGGCGCGTCCCGATTGATAGAAACATCGCCCGTCACCAGACCCACATTTTGGTCACCAAACGTGGCGCGAAAATCTCGTAGCTTTTGGTTGGAGAGTGCTTTCAAGGGAGTGGTATAAAAAACTCGCCCTCCTCTTGACAAAGCGCGGTAAATCGTGTACTCACCAATCAACGTTTTTCCGGAACCTGTGGGGGAACAGACAACAACCGAACGATTCGCATTCAGCGCTGCGATCGCTTGGAGCTGAAATTGATCCAGAGGAAACGGAAACAGGTTTTTCGGGTCAAGCTCTATCTTCGGGGTAGAAACGTTCACACCAGATCTTGCCAATAGGTGACGAAAGCAGGACGTGAACTACCCAGCACAGACCTGATCCTTTGTGATCCTTCGCAGGCTCAGGACAGGAGGTACAGTGTGGGCTTCTGACTTCATAGGGGAGTGCCACAACTTAGATTTACTCCAAGTAATGGTCTTACTTCCCCTCCGTCAGCAGAGACGGCTGTCCCATCCGCCTATAATACTTTGATATTGAGGGTGCAATGGGTGCATTCCCATGCAGATGACTTGCTACGCCAACTTGGTTTTCGTTGACACAACCGATGCAAATAATCCTTGCCTCGACATCTAGTATCGTTATTGTACCATTTTTGTGTGAATCTTTTTTGGGACACCCAAGTCCAAGTCTCCCAGCACTAAATCAAAGATTATAGTGCTGGACTTATAGCCTCCCCCAAAACCCCACCATTGGGTTAAGTTCATTACGGCTTCCGCCCTAAATTGCCAGGATTTGTTCCCCTGCGCCTAGAGTACCTCTGCCAATTTTAGGGTTTGTCCTGATTTGCACAGGGTTGATTGGAAAAAAGGCTGTAGCAACTCGGACATGGAGATCTACGAGCGATGTGCAACAACATGAGCGAGTTTTCACAAGCATCCTATCTTAGGGGAGAACGTGAAAGCTTAGTCATTTTGTCCAATCAATCACCCAAGCGTCTCGCGTTTGATACGTTTGATACTGAGGGCAACGATGACAATCGCGGCAGTGGTCGGTGACATCTCCTACACCAACTGATTACAGTATGGTGTAGACTCTAGAGCGACTCCAGCTATTGCCTCGGACATTGACTGAGCTTTATTAACGACACGGGATGCCCCACCGCGCCGGACAATACAAAAAGTTTTGTCACCCAATGTAGCTGCTGGAATTTTACCCGTCCACAGATGCGACTACGAATAGTCTGTTTCTGAACGGAACCGCATATCCCAGGTTGTCTTGGTTCAGAGTACAGGCAAGCGATTAGCTTTTAATTTATTTAACCTGTACTACAATAGTAGCAAATTGCAAGTACTTTGACAACTAGAAAGCAACTAAATGAAGATACCATCACAAGGCAAGCCGCTGAATTCTGGCGAGCATCAAGCTAGGTAAAACCCGAGTTTGATCAAGTTATTCGGAGCAGATCGATCAATTGAGCGCCATGTATAAATAGTAACCCAGCTTCTGAGGCTGGGTTTTCGCTTATGCCCCCGCTCCCCTGCTTCCCTACATCCTGCTGCCAGGACTCTTAATAAAATTTAACAATTGTTAGACAGTTGCGGTTATCTTCCATACGTGTATAACTGAGCTTATCGGCAATTCTTTGCATAATAGCCAGTCCTCGCCCTCCTTCAGCCTGATCATCAGGCAAGGACGACGGATTTTGGAGCCGCCGTTCAAAGTCAAAAGGCGCTCCACAGTCCCAGATCCGTATTTCTAGACGTTGGGGTGATTTCGCTAGAACCACCTCAACATCAATGGAAACACTGGACGGCAGGTCTTTGTGGGCATATTTCACCGCGTTAGTGTATCCTTCCGCAAGCGCTAGTTTGCACTGTAACCAGAGTTTTGTTTCGATTGAGGAGGGGTGAAGCTCCCCAAACCAGGATAAAACCTGGTCTAACGCATTTAGGTCGGAAGGAAATTGATTGCTAAATGTTTGAAGCTCTATCAACTGCTCAAAGCCTTTCACATCAACGACATCAAAACCAGAATTAAAATGAACAGATACTCCCTGTGAAAAAATCCAGTCTACCCTAGATTTAACCCTTGCTCTACCATTTATTCACTGCCCTTGAGATCTTTATCACTTTCTCATGAAAGTGCCCAGCTTCATCGAGTCTTCCTTCTTGTTGTAAGCGCGTGCATCTGCAATCTCCTTGAGTGACTTGTATTATCTCGATGCCATGACCCAAATTCTAATTATTGATGACGACCCAGCCATTCAAATATTGCTGAAACGGACGCTTCATAACCAAGGTTATGAAGTCACAATCGCTAGCAACGGCGAAGAGGGTTTAGAACAAGCGCAGCAGTTACGTCCGGCGTTGGTCATTTGTGATTGGATTATGCCACGGATGAACGGACTAGAAGTCTGTCGTCAAATTAAGGCAACACCAGCACTATCAACCACCATGTTTATTTTGCTGACATCTCTCGGTTCTGTTGGGGATCGAGTAAAGGGACTAGATGCTGGGGCGGATGACTTTATCTGTAAGCCCATCGAAATTGCTGAATTGCAGGCGCGAGTGCGTTCCGGCTTGAGATTACATGAACTGAGCCGCGATTTGCAGCACCAAAAACACTTGCTGGAAATGGAACTAGCCGAAGCGGCGGAGTACGTCCGTTCCATTCTGCCAGATCAGATGACCGAACCGCCTGTAACTATTGACTCTCGATTCATTCCATCTCGGCAATTGGGAGGTGATGGCTTTGATTACTACTGGTTAGATTCCGAACACCTGGCAATTTATTTGCTAGATACGGCAGGACATGGCTTGAGAGCGGCTTTGCCAACACTTTCGGTGTTGAATCTTTTGAGGTCACGCACCCTGCCGAATATTAACTACTACCAACCCAGCGACGTTCTGCGGGGGTTAAACCAGACCTTTCAGATGACAGCACGCAATGATAAATACTTTACCATCTGGTATGGAGTCTATAATCGCACCAAGCGTAAACTTGTCTATGCCAGTGCAGGACATCCACCGGCAGTCTTATTCTCGGGTAAGCCATTGTCTAGTGGGGATGTCCAGCTGTTGAAGACAACAGGACTGCCTGTAGGTATGCTACTTGAGGCTGAGTATGTGGATGATAGCTGCGACGTCAGCGAATCCAGTTCCCTTTACATTTTCAGCGATGGGATTTACGAGATTCACCAACCGGATGGTAATATCTGGGGACTTGACTCCTTCGTCAAACTTCTGGGTGAGTGTAGGGTAGACAGTTTGTGTAACCTCAACTCAATCTTACAGGGTGTTGAGGCATTAAATCCCAAAGACTTTTTCGATGACGATTTGTCTTTGCTAGAAGTTAACTTTGAATAGAAAAGTTATCACACTAACCGCCAAGGATTCAAATCCCTGGCGGGTTGTTGTTTCAAATCAGCTAACAATCCCCGGTCTGAAGACACGGGGATTCTTGCTGAGCTTTGCCAAGCTGCGCTACCACAGGGAGTCATGCACTAGAGGAGACAGCCTCCTCAAACGCTTCTCGTGAGGGAAAGATTTCAAAAACCCGATCCATGCTTGTCAGTTCAAATAACATTTTGATTTGTTCGTTGACTGAGCAAACAAAGAGCTTTCCCCCAGCGGCACGAACGGTCTTAAGGGCAAGAACCAGTGCCCCTAAGCCCGAACTATCCATAAAGGTAACGTCTTGAAAATCAATCAATACGATATCAGTATTCGATTGCACAAGGTCGCTAATCTCTTGACGAAATTGACCGGCTTTTGTGCCATCTAAGATACCAGAGGGTTGAACAACTTTAACCACAGGACTCATATACTACTTATGACTGCCGTTACAGAAATATCCAGACCTTGCCAGTATAGCCGCGACAATTCAAATCAGCCAAATTTTTGCGCTGAGAAGAGATGTCGTTTTTGAGCAGTTTTTATCCTCTGGAGAGATTATAGATATATCTCTCTTGAGTAACTTCATTCTGTTTTCCACGGGATCAGCTATCTGTATGGGTCAGGGATGGACTGCATCTCCACTTGGGCGGAGATACGTTAGTCCTTACCGAATCCAGCCGTATCTATCCGGATTTTTTCGGTAGACACATTTACCATAACTTATCATATCTACAGATACTACCATCTTTTCTGGCAATTCATCCGGTCACTCAAAGTGAAGGTATTCTTGCCAGATTAGATAAGATCTGGAGACTGTTATGGTTTGAATGGATGACGTTTGACGTCCAAGGTAGCGGCAACCTTGATCTGAAGGGTTAACAACTGTAACCTAATATCTGCCCAAACTTACCCATGTCTGTGACCATATTTAGAACGGCTGACCGATGGTTTATCAGCTTTCATTTGGAATATGAACCAGTCAACCGCCCCAAACCCCATCCCGTAGTGGGAGTAGACCTGGGAATAAAAGCACTAGCTCTTATGTAACGGCAATATCCTTGGTAAGCTTCATTAAGGATATTACTAAGTTGGGCAATGACAGACCGAGTTTTGATTCTAGGTGGACAAGGACGTATCGGCAGCAGTGTTAGGCAAGATCTCGTTGCCCATACCAAAGCAGAAATTACGATTACAGGGCGTCACAGGACATCGGAGACAGCATTTTCGCCACAGGTGCAGTTTCTCACCCTAGATTTAGCAGATCAAGATGGGTTGAGGAGTGCGATCGCGTCTCATGATCTGGTCATTCATTGTGCTGGTCCTTTTCTCTATCGAGACGCCTCGGTTCTCAAAACCTGCATTGAGATGGGCGTCAATTATCTGGATGTGAGTGATAATCGCACCTTTATGCAAAAAGCCTTCGCCTATCACGAGCAAGGGGCGGCGGCGGGTGTTACCGCCATTATTAATACCGGGGTTTTTCCCGGAATCTCCAATAGCATGGTGCGTCAGGCAATCGAACAACTGGATCTGCCAGAAAAAATTCACCTGAGTTATGGCGTAGCCGGTTCCGGTGGGGCTGGAGTAACCGTGCTGCGAACCACCTTTCTGGGGTTATCAGAACCCTTTGAGGCGTGGATTGATAACCAGTGGCAGAAGGTCAAACCCTATAGCGATCGCGAAACGATTGACTTCCCTGAGCCTTATGGCAAGGTTGGTGTCTACTGGTTTGAAGTACCAGAAACTGCTACCCTTGTCAAGTCTTTCCCCGTGAAAACGGTGATCACCAAGTTTGGCTCGATTCCCGATATTTACAACCACCTCACCTGGATCACCGCCCATCTGTTTCCCTCCGCTTGGTTAAGGAAACCCCAGAATATCGAGTATTTATCCCAACTCAGCTACCGCATGACCCAAATTAGCGATCGCTTCAGTGGTATCGGAGTTGCCATTTGCGCCCAAGTCACAGGTTACAAGGGGAACCAACCTGTCACAGTTGTCTCAACCTTAGTGCATGAAAATACGGCAGTGGCGGCTGGTGCGGGTACAGGTAGCATTGCTCAGTTGATTTTGGCAGGTCAACTCAGTAAACCCGGTGTTTGGCCGGTTGAACAAGCACTTTCAACGGAATTATTTGAACAAGCGATGCAACATCGAAACATCCAAATTCATTTGCAAACGAACCCCCTGACCTAAAGAGTTAGCTTTCTTAGCTCAATTTGATATATTTTGAGTAATTTATTGAAACTAATTAGGCAAATTCTATTATTTTTCAGTTACTAATATTTCGTTTTATTTTTTTTGATTGATAGATCACAAAAAAATGGACGTTTTCCGGAAATTCCAGCTAAGCTTATGTATGGTATACAAGTATTACAGATGTAGAAAATAAGGATAAATTCTTCGGAGTTTCTTTAAGATTTTGTCGGTTATACCCTGAAGTCTTAATAAACTTATCGAATTACTTCTGTATAACTAAACACCTAGATAAATGTAGAACACATCTCATTAATCTATTCTGAAAATAAGGAGAAAATGTGTTAGAAGTAAAACGCGATAAACTGGGACAACTTAGTAGCATTGAATCCTTCCGGGCTATTGTGGAAGGCATGACAGACGCATTAGGGGACAAAGCTACAGCCGTAGCACTGACCTCTGCGGGTCGGAAGCACGGTAAGGAAGTTGCTGAAAAGTTAGGCTTAAAAGGTTCAACACAAGACTTAGAAGGTGCCACCAAACAAATTCAAGAACTTTTAGGAGAAAAAGGTTCTCGTCTTTGTATCATTGATCGTATTGTTCGAGACGGTGATTCGATCAAAGTCTACACAACAGAAACCCTTTGTGCTATCGGTGGAACTGAGGAAACTCCTCCCAAGTGTACCTTTACACTCGGTCTAGTTTGGGGAGTCTTAGGTGAACTACTCCAATCGAAACTGAAAGCAACTCAAACGGAATCTGTACTGCGAGGTGACAGCTACGACTTGTTTGAGTTTACTATACTCACCTAATCTCTAAAAAGAGCGGCTTTTCATTTTCCTTAAGGATAGCCTGAAAGGGAGAAAAGCCGCCCTTAGTTAGTAGAGACGTAGTAGGCTACGTCTCTACATTAGTTAGTATATAGTCGGTAGGAAGGTAGAGAAGTAAGAGGGTAGGAGAAAAACAGAAATTTCTCTAGTCAATCTCTGTCCTTCCCCTATTACCCGAATGCCGCAGTTGTTAAAATGTTAAAAGCATTCTGTCTCTGTTTAAAACAAATCCTCTCTTTTTATACCAATCTACGATAAAAGGATTCTTGGTTTTTATCGGAGTCAGACGTATCCCCTTAACGCCTTGGCATTTAAGTTGAGCGATGGCTTCGTTTAAAAGCTGATTTCCGAATCCTTTACCTCGACAGGTGGGTTTAACTTCGATGAGATTAATGACACCAAATCCATCGGGCGCGATGCTAAACACGATTTCCCCGACAATCTCGTTTTGGACGATTAACTCAAACATAATTCACCTTACCGCTTAATCGCGGCGTTTTATTAACCCGAGTTCGATGCAAAAGGCTGATAACGTAATGAGGTGGGATACAGGTTACAGGGTTTTCCGAAAAATGAACACCTGTAGCGACGCTGAACTCAGGGATATTGGCTAAATTCAAGTGCGCTGCACTAGCTAGTTTTTCTACAGATCCTGGGCTGTATTTCTGAAGACTATCAAAATTCTTACGATTGTCTCAGTTTTTGCCCTGATGGTTGATTCACTCTGATCAGCAGATTTTAATGATTCTCAGCACTATTCTTTTTCGAGTGAATTCTCCTTAGCGAATCTGAAACATGGCGTTAAGTTTTCGAGGCTAAATTCCATGATTCAGAGAAAAATAGAGAGATGTGTTCCCTTGCTAACACATATTTATATCATACCTTATTTATTATCTTCTATAGCTAGAGTCTCTGTCAAGACTTGCCAAATGTATTGCATGTAATACAATTGAACAGAGAGAGAATTTCAGTAGAGCGAAACGTTTTAGATAAGAAGTGTCCAGGGACGGACTCAAGAGCGCTGCTGTTAAGTTAATGAAAGCCATGTTCCAGACCTGTGATTGTGCTATGGCTAGCAGGGGGTGCAGACTCAAGTTGCCAGTTCATCATTCTTAGTGCAAGCATCTTGACCACTTTTTCTTAGGGACTTGTAGGTTAATAATGTATCCACTAAGTTTCACTGGATTGGTGATACAGCTTTCTTCACGGGGACTCTATCTATTTTTACGCAAATATGAGCATCTAAATTTTTATATTTATTTTATATTTTGAAGTAAAACTCTTTTGAAAAGGAATTTCAAAAAAAAATAGGGGTCTATACTAATTGTAAATAACAGAACTATCAATGTCTAGATTGGCATAAAAAAAGATATAAGTTTCCGGATTGCATCAATTAAATCGGTATATTATTCATAGAAACAGCAGGGCAATATGTCTAGAACCAGCTAAGTATCTATGATTAAGAATTTAGTGTCATTAAAGAAATTCTTAAATTAATAGCAATTTAACTGACTAGGTTTACCTTGCTAAACACATTCTTGGTTGATGAAGTGTTCCAACTCTATGTTGTCAAAAATAAGGAGTCAACGTGTTAGAACTCAAACGAGATAAATTAGGACAATTCAGCAGTATTGAATCCTTCCGGGCTTTGGTTGAAGGGATGAGCGATGCCTTAGGTGAAAAAGCGACAGCCGTTGCTCTGACTGCTGCGGGTCGTAAGCATGGGCAAGAACTCGCAGGAAAGTTGGGGTTCAAAGGTAGCACACAAAACTTGGAAGATGCGACTAAGCAAATCGCCGAAGTTTTGGGTGAAGAGGGAGCTCGTTTGTGCATCATTGACAAGATCACCCAAGAGGGCGACACTGTCAAGGTTTACACCACAGAAACCCTCTGCGCGATCGGCGGAACTGAGGGAGAACCTCCTAAATGTACTTTTACCCTCGGTTTAGTTTGGGGCGTTTTAACCGAACTGCTTCAGCAAAAAATAAAGGGATCACAAACACAATCAGTCCTTCGAGGTGATTCTTACGACCTGTTCGAGTTTATTACTGTTGAGTAATTCAACAAAAAGCAGCTAATCAGGATTGCCCTGCTATCACACTCGGCAAATCTTCTCTTAGCCGCCTTATGCTCATCGTGAGCTGACTGGGTAGCCTTACAGTTTGGGCTAAAACCCATAAGTAGGTAAATATAACATCCAACCAGTCAGCCATGCTTGTTTCAGTTACATCACTTAACTTCATTGTCCTGTATTAACCTTAAGGAGAAAAACAAAAATGGGAATCAATACTCAGAAACTGAGTCACCTGGTTCAGAATTTTGTCTCAACGACAACTGATGTCATCGGTGCTGCGATTGTTACGCCGGATGGTTTACCCCTGGCGTCTAGCTTGCCCGGATCAGTGGCTGAAGAGCGTATCTCAGCAATGTCCGCCACCATGCTGTCTCTGGGTGAACGGATTTCCAAAGAACTCTTGGGAGGTCAAACCAGTCGTATTTTAGTCGAAGGTGATGATGGCTACAGCATTATGACCGACTGCGGTCCAGAAGCTGTGTTCATCGTTCTGGCTGGGAAAGATGCCAAACAAGGCGCCCTTAACTTAGATATTAGTCGGGCGATTACCCAGATTAAAGTCAGCTTGGGTTAATTCAGCTAGTCTCCTATCCGCACCCCGACTCCTTGAGTCGGGGTGCACCTCCAATAAAATATGATGAAAAATAATAAAAATATACATAAGCGAAACCCTATATCTGAACAAAAGTATAGAGATAACAACAGTACTGATTTGAGCCAATACTCCGGACTTATCTGCTGATGCCTGAAAAAAGTAACTGTGTAGAAACTAATCGGAGTTGTGCGAATAAGACAGATATCCTTGATTCGGAGAAAAGTTAAACAACTGAGTTTCCTTGTTATAACTCAAAGGAAAAGGTGTACTTACTATTCTCTAGTCTGAGATTTTTAAAGCCTTAGGGCAATAGTCTTAATTCAAATGGCACTGAATTAAGCATTTGTAGTCAGTGATACCAGCGTTTATGGCATGAAGCGTGCAACTACAAATCTAGCTTAAGGAGCGCGACATTTGTCTGAAGTATATCATCCATATAAGTCTGCCTAGGCGGACTTGGTTTGTCTTGTTTCGTGTTAGCGTTAGCGCAGCTCGGTGTTAGCTTAATGGGACGCGATCGCGTTTATCTTATTTGCCATTCAGTTCTAATAGTTGAATACCTTTGAGTTCAGCTATTGTCCTTAAAATTTATTATCAAAATTGACTTAAATGCCATGGTTTTAGTTTAATTGGATTTGAGTATTTTGTGCTGTTTGTTTGAAGGTTAATTCGTTTCTTTACATAAATAATACATAAATATATGGACAACATTAAAAAAATCTGTTATCAATAAAGAAGATTAAAAATCAAGCCTCACAGGGAACAAAGATGACTTTAGATGCTCATGCATTTATGGAGACAATAGTAAGGCGTATTAGCTTTACCGATGAACAGAAAGCAATTCTCAAAGCCAACGCAGATTGGGGTAAAGACATCGCTCCAGAAATGGCAGATCATTTCTATGCTTATTTGGGACGAGATCCGGAAATGAACGAGCTTTTGAATGCTACAGAAGGACGGATACATCGCTTGCGTGAAACCTTTACGCAATGGTTTTACGAAATGTTTACAGGTATGGATGATTGGGGGAATACTTATGCAGATCGCCGTTGGCGAATTGGTCTAGTGCATGTGCAGATTGGCATTGGACCGCAACATGTAGTGCCAGCTATGGCAATTGTAGTTAATGCTGTGGGTCAAAAGCTAAAAGAGGCAGACAAAGATGAAGAATTACGAGATGCTCTCAGTCGAATTTGCATGATCGATCTGGCGTTTATTGAGCAAGCCTACATTGAAGTCACATCAGCCGCCGTTCTCAAAGAAACAGGCTGGACAGAAGGACTATTCAAACGCCTCATTGCTACGGGTGCAGGTTCAATGTAATTCAAACTTCACGATTTAACTCCATTCATAATCTCTCAATTCAGCAGAAGTAAAACAATCAATGGCGATCGATTCTGAAAAATTAGGACATATTCTTAAGACTTTTGTCTCAGCAACGGGTGATGTTGAAGGTGCTGCTATTGTCACCCCAGATGGTTTACCTTTAGCCACGAGTTTGCCCGGTGGTATGGATGATGAACGGGTATCGGCAATGTCTGCGGCGATGTTATCTTTAGGTGAACGGATTGGAAAAGAACTGATTCGCGGTATGATTGACCGCATTTATGTCGAAGGTGACCAAGGCTTGAGTATTTTGACAAGTTGTGGGGAAGATGCTGTCTTTCTAGTTCTAGCCACTAAGCAAGCTAAACAAGGACTCTTGATGTTAGAAATTAAACGGACTCTTGGCGATTTGAAGGCTATCTTGCTGTAACTTAGTCAATTAAGTGTCAGGAATATTTTAAAGGTGCTAGAAAGTATAATTACTAGCCCTAAATATCCTGACATAGAGAACTAGAGTTTGAACAGCATTTTCTGTTTTTACTTCCACATCCGTCTGACTAAAAGTAGTTTAAATCGAATCAAGAAAAGCAACTCTGCTTTGCTGTCAATAAATATCATGGAAAATATACGTGTAGTTATAACAGGAACTGTCGGGGCGGGAAAATCTACTTTTGTGCGAACAGCTAGTGAAATTGATGTTATCGAAATAGAACGAAAGGTAAGCGATTCTGATACAGAAGCCTCATTTAAAGATACAACTACCGTCGCTTTCGATTTTGGCAGACTTGTGTTAGAGGCTAATAAAACTTTGTACATGTACGGGACTCCCGGTCAAACCCGTTTTGATTTTATGTGGGATATTTTAATTAAAGGAGCCGATGCTTATATTTTACTGGTAACCGCTAATCAGCCCAATAGTTTTTCCTATGCTCAAGATATCTTCTCGTTTATGAATGATCGCGTTCAAGTGCCGATGCTTATTGGTTTGACTCATACAGACTGTGCCGGAACTTTACTTGTAGAAGAAATTGTCGAACGTTTAGGTATTGTAAATGCTCAGCATCGTCCGCCTATTCTGAACGTAAATCCTCAACTGAAACCCTCAGTCTTAAAAGCCTTAAAGGTCTTAATTCGACAAATATATTAGAGGAAGTTGTTTTTTTTACAGGTCTTAAATATTTTTAAACAAACTGCGAAAATAAAATTGTTGTATTACCACTTGTATTGCAAAAAATATAAAAGTTATTTAAGAAATATCAGGATTAATCTTTTAACTTGAGAATGAGTAAATAGATTAGTTTTTGAAAGGGGGCAAGTTTGTACAATAAAGGAGACGGATATGGCAATCGAAAAGAATGAACTACGCCAAGAACTTGGAGACTTTAGCAGCATTGTTTGCCTCAAAGCAATTATTACTGGTGTTGAAGAAGCTTTGGGTGATAAAGCTACAGCAATTGCACTAATTTCTGCTGGTCGCCAACGAGGTAAACAGTTGGCGGAAAATCTTGATTTAGTGGATAAGGGAAAAGAAATCTCTTTAGCTGATGTGACGAAAAAACTCCAAGACGCTTTAGGTAAAGATGGAACTCGCTTGTGTGGGATAAAAAAAATTTTTCAGGAGGACGAAGTCTATAAAGTCTATACTCACGAAACTGTTTGTTCCGCAGGTGAACCCCAAGGCTCATCACGACAATGCACGTTTACGATGGGGGCGATTCAAGGATTTCTGGAAGCGTTTTTGGGTGAACGTTTACGGGGAACTCAAACTGAATCCGTATTACGGGGAGGAATGTATGATATTTTGGAGTACAAAGTCTTAGGTGCTATTCAAAAATAACCTTGCTCTAGTTAGTGCATTTTCTCAATCCAACCTAGCCTCAACAGAGTAGTCATGATTTTTGTAAAGACGTTCCGGTGGAACGTCTCTACATGACATTTTTACAAAGGAGATTGACTCCTATTCCCCGTTGAGGAAATTTCAGCAAAACGGCAACTATGGCGATTAATCCTTATAAGTTAGGGGGTATTCTGAAGACCTTTGTCAGTAATACCCCTGATGTGGAAGGTGCAGCAATGATTACTCCCGATGGTTTACCCCTAGCTGCAAGTTTGCCAGTTGGTATGAATGATGAACGGGTATCGGCGATATCAGCCGCTATGTTGTCTTTAGCTGAGCGAATAGGTAAGGAACTGATTGGGGGAGAGATTGATCGCATTTGTGTAGAGAGTAACCAAGGCTTGAGCATTTTAACCCGTTGTGGACAAGAGGCGGTTTTTCTAGTTTTAGCAAGTCAGGCGGCTAAGCCGGGACTGTTGAGATTAGAAATTCAACGAACCATCGCGAAAATAAATTTATTTTTGTCGTATTTTTTTATGATAACTTCGGTGATTAATTTGCCGATAAAATGTTTTATTTAATTAGATAATATTGTTTTCTTGAAAAATAATACAGATCATAAATTTCATCTATGCTTCATGAAAAAATCATAGAAAACCACAGACATATTCGCGATTAATTGCTATAACATAAATAGGGATAATTACCTGAGATAAGCCAAGGATTTGGCTATTAAAGCATGGATTTTCCTGAATAGCTAAACCATTAATGCCAACAATTTTTATCAGTAATGAGGAAAGTACTATGGCAATTGTACAACAGAATGAACTACGTCAAGAACTCGGAGACTTTAGCAGCATTGTTTGCTTAAAAGCAATTGTTGTCGGTGTCGAAGAAGCGCTGGGCGAAAAAGCTGCCGCGATCGCGATGATTTCTGCTGGTCGCCAACGGGGTAAAAAGCTAGCAGAAGCCATGGATTTGGTAGACAAAGGTTCCTCCCTATCCCTGGAAGAGTTGACCAAACAAGCCCAGGAAGCCCTAGGCAAAGATGGAACTCGTTTGTGCGTCATTGACAAGATTAGCCAAGAGGGCGATGTCTACAAAGTTTCTGCCCACGAAACCGTTTGTTCAGCTGGTGAATCCCCAGGCTCATCCCGGCAATGTACTTTCACCATGGGGGCAATTCAAGGATTTCTCGAAGCATTTCTGGGTAAGCGCTTACGGGGAACTCAAACTGAATCCGTCTTACGAGGTGGCAACTTTGATCTGTTAGAGTACACCGTTCTTCCTCAAGTCAATCATTAACAGGTTCGGGGGGAGCATAAGAAGTATTAACTTCCAGTATCTATAAGTTCACAAACTGTTTGAAATTGGACAAGGAGTATCACAATGGCTATTAATGCTGAAAAACTAGGAATGATCATCAAAGACTTTGCTTCAGCCACCTCTGATGTTGAAGGAGCTGCGGTTGTCACCCCCGATGGTTTACCTCTGGCGACAACTTTACCCAGTGGTATGGATGACGAACGAGTTTCTGCGATGTCAGCGGCGATGCTTTCTTTAGGTGAACGGATTGGTAAAGAATTAGTTCGCGGCGTAATTGACCGTATTTATGTTGAGGGTGATAAGGGTTTGAGTATCTTAACCAGTTGTGGTGAAGATACCGTCTTTCTAGTTCTGGCGACGAAAGCGGCGAAGCAAGGACTTTTGATGCTGGAAATCAAGCGCACCGTTGGTCAATTACAAATGGTTCTGTCGTAATCACCTTGATAGGTAAGGGTTTCTTCACTTGTGCAGCAAGCCCTATGTAGGGTGGGCATTGCCCACCCTACCCATGTTGAGATGATCAATTAAACAAACTATCGCTAAAATTAATTTATTCTGACTGTATTATCAGAGAATTTCAATCAAAAAAATAATATATTTTACCATTTTTTTGCAGTATATAACCCGGTTTTATTGTTTCGTTTGCATTTATTTTTTTGAGGTAATAATTTTAGTTATTAATTCAATTTTTTAGTCAAACTAATTCTCTGCCCGCTTAATTAAGAAAGTATAGACTATTCGGTAATTTCGGTAATTATCGGCTATAACAAAAACAGGGACTATTTTTCCAGTACCCTGCCAAGATTTTGCTGTTGAAACATATTTTTGTCTGAACAGTTGAACTCTTGATTACAACAAGACTTGAACATCAAATGAGGAAATTAATATGACAGATTCAGCGAAAGATCCACGTCAAGAACTGGGAGACTTTGGCAATATTGGAGAAATGAAGGCAATCGTTAGCGGTATCGAGGATGCGCTGGGTGAAAGAGCCGCTGCGATCGCGATGCTTTCTGCAGGTCGCCAACGGGGTAAAGAGCTAGCCAAAAAACTCAATTTGGTAGACAAGGATGCCTCCGTCTCCATGGAAGAAATTACCGAAAAAGCCCAGCTAGCCTTGGGCAAAGAGGGAACTCGTTTGTGCGTCATTGACAAGATTATCCAAGAGGGCGATGTCTACAAAGTCTATACTCGCGAAACCTTTGACTCCTTCGGTGAACTTCAAGGCTCAACTCGGGTCGCTTCTTTCACCATGGGGGCGGTTCAAGGGTTTCTCGAAGCCTTTCTGAATCAGCGTTTGCAGGGAACTCAAATTGAATCACTCTTACAAGGGGGTAGCTGTGATCTGTTCGAGTACACCATTATGGGTGAAATCAACAGGAATGTTCGTGCTGAACTCTAAGAGTAACAGCGTCGGGGGAACAGGAGAAATCTCAGCTTGCAGTATCTATTACTGCAAAGACTGTTGGAAATTAAACAAGGAGTATCCAAATGGCGATTAACGCCGAAAAACTAGGAATGATCATCAAAAACTTTGCTTCAGCCACCTCTGATGTTGAAGGGGCTGCGGTTGTCACCCCCGATGGTTTACCTCTGGCGACGACTTTACCCAGTGGTATGGATGACGAACGAGTTTCTGCGATGTCAGCGGCGATGCTTTCTTTAGGTGAACGGATTGGTCGTGAATTAGTTCGCGGTACAATTGATCGGATCTATGTCGAGGGTGAAAAGGGCTTTAGTGTCTTGACCAGTTGTGGTGAAGATACTGTCTTTCTAGTTCTGGCGACGAAAGAGGCTAAACAAGGACTTTTGATGCTGGAAATCAAGCGCACTGTTGGTGAATTGCGGATGGTTCTGGCGTAATCACCTTGAGGGGTAAGGGTTTCTTCACTTGTGCAGCAAGCCCTATGTAGGGTGGGCATTGCCCACCCTACTAGCTTGGCAAGCTTAAAACAGTGGTGAAGATACCGTCTTTCTGGTTCTGGCGACGAAAGAGGCTACACAAGGACTTTTGATGCATAGTCCGAGGGGGATTGTGCAATCAGCTACCCGCCCTTTAGGTGCTGGGCAGCTTAGTTTTGAGTTTCGAGTTGCCAGAGAATTATGAGAACTATGGTACAAAACCATAAGAAATGTTAACAAAATCCATTTAGTGGGGATTGGTCATCGTGGCGAAAAAATATGGGGGAGTCGAGGGCATACCGTTGCCAGATTTATGAGGCTAAACAGCCCAAGACTTCTATCTATAGATAGACGATCTTGAGTCGAGGCTTGACCTATATTATGAGTCAGACCGTCTTAGCGATCCATAAATGGTCTCCCTTGATTGTAAATTTTTTTGAAAAAAAGCTCATTTCTCCGGAGAAATTCACTATACTGGATTTCACCTTCGTAATTTCCTAAGTAGCAGAAATTGATTAAAGGTTTGTTACATAAAGACCATTTTTTACCCCCGATAGGAGGAACATCCATGGAAATGACAACCCGTGACAACATAACAAAGGCTTATTCACTCAACGAAAAGGTCAAAGGCTTCTTAATTTGGACATTTACTCTAACCGTATGTCTCTTAGTGGCAGGGTTTCCGCTGATTGTCTTAATGGTGGCGCTCGGAGCAATCATGGCGATTTCCTTGCAATCGCTTTTGCCGATTAGTGCCGTTTTGCTTGTCGCCGTTGGTTTGATTGGTGCGAATGTTTTCGGGATTTTATTCGGAGCCGCCGTATTAACCTTTAAGGGCGTCAACCCGAAGGAAGTCCGTTGGTTGAGCTGGTTACATGGTGAACAGAATATTCTGCATAAGTCAATCTTTGCAGCTTGCCCACTTACCTGTGAAGTTACAAAGTAGCAATCAACTTGGTGTGCAAGAATTTGTAAACATAGCTTGATAACAGCGTAACTTTTCGATCAAATGGTAGTGTGGCCCGGCTTTGACCGGGTTTTTTCATGGGGAAAGTCATTTGTCATTTGTCATTTGTCATTTGTCCTACACCCCACACCCTGCCTACACCTCAAGTAGCTTACCTGCCCCTTCAGGGACGCACATTTGTGTCAATACGTCACAGTAGCATCTATCAAAGGTACAGAATGTCAATGATAACGAAAAAAATTTTCTGGCTTTAAGTTAAAAAAAAATACTTAACTGTGTTGACAATTATCCAGAAATCGGACTAGGGTTTAGATAACGTAAAACGTGTAATACGCATGTATTGCAATTTCCAACTTCTCAGGCAAGAAAATTTGTTAGCGAGTGCAAATTGGCAAACATAAACGACCCGCTTATGGATCAAAGAGTTTTTCTCTTCCAGATCCCTTAACTAGTACCGCTACGCGGAAATAAAACATCCCTAGAGATGTTCCCCTGCACGCCATGACAAACGTCACAAGTCTTTTGTCATGACTAAGTTAAGCGTATTTGAGGCTTTCTTTATGCCAGCTTGTACTATCTAATCACTAACTTTAGCTGAGTCTAGCCTCCATCAATTTTTTTAGGGTGGATACTACTAAACGACTCTCTCTGCAAAAACTACCCTAGCTTGCTTATGAAACTAGCAATTGAGTTGAGGTGAATTAATCAATCGAAAAAGTAATTCTAAATGGGAGTTTTTCAACTCATTCTTTTGTAGGGAAAGCTTTTAAAATCTAAGATCACTTTTTTTTGTATTTAACCAAAGCATTAAGCATGTTTTTTGACGCTTTTTTAAGTGTCAATCATAGTCTAATGCTTACTTTTACATTGTTAACAAACTATTAATAATCTTTTGGTTTTCTATAGAAAAGTTCCGGATTTAATATTATTTAGATAGAAAGCTTAATTGAAATAAACATTTTCAGTTTGTTTCACAAGTCAACGACCATCTATCTGCCAAATCTAAATCTCTGAAAATGTATTAGGAGTAAAATAATGCCGATTGATTCTGACAAAATGATTCGTATCCTGCACAACTTTGTCTCTAAAGTTTCCGATGTTGAGGGGGCTGCAGTGGTTACTCCAGATGGTTTACCACTCGCGTCCAGCTTACCCGGTGGCATTGATGATATTCGGGTGTCTGCCATGTCAGCGACTATGCTGTCTCTGGGCGAGAAGGTTGGAGCTGAACTGGCTAAAGGTGGCATGGATCAAATCAGTGTTGCCAGTGGCGAAGGGTTTAGCATTTTGACGAATTGTGGCAAAGATGCTGTTTTAATCGTCCTAGCCGGAAAAGAAGCGAAACAGGGTGTCTTACAGTTAGAGATTCAGCGTATAGTTGATGACTTGAAAGTAGCGATGAGGTAGTTTCAAGTCATCAACTTAGTAAGTTGGACAATCTAGAAGAAATTGTAATTTATTATCCCCCAATCTGGAGCTAAGATATAGCATGAGTTCGTCCATGAACTAAACCCGTGGGGTTTGATAAAAATTACAGTAATTTTCTAGGTAAATTCTCACAACTATTTTCAGGTTGGAGACGGTTGGAGACGCGATTAATCAGCGTCTCTCTCTTGAACTATCAAAAATTGGGAGGGTATTCGTTTTTCTTTCAATTTTACTCAACTCGTGTATCAATCCAGTTTCAAGCTTGACAGGATGGGTTTTAACCTGACTTGAACATCGGTTCAGCGATTCAGTTTAGAAAACAATCGAGGTTTTGCATCTCCAGTACAGGGACATCAATCACAAAATATCTGCAATTTGATACGTTCTTGTTGGTATTGTCAAATCAAGCAGACGTTGATCAGCCAACTAACACGATGTACTGTAGGAGAGAGAAATTAAAGCTATGAAAGGGAAAGCGTTCATCGCAGAATTTATCGGTACGTTTGCCTTAGTCTTCATTGGAGTCGGTGCGATCGCGGCGAACCATATCACCGAAGGAGCCGCCGGACTAACGGGTATTGCTCTAGCGCATGGATTAACAATCGCGGTCATGGTTACCGCCACAGCCGCCGTTAGTGGTGGACATCTCAATCCCGCTGTGACATTCGGAGCATGGTTAACCGGCAAAATTGATCCCATGAATGCAGGTGGATATGTTCTGTGTCAGTGTTTAGGCGCGATTTTTGCCGCTAGCCTGATCAAAGTAAGTATTCCCAGTCAGGTTCTCAGCGCAGTCAGTATGGGTACGCCAGCTTTGGGAGCGGGAGTCAGTCCTATTGGTGGAGTGGCGATGGAGTTTTTTCTGACGTTTTTCTTAGTTTTCGTCATCTTCGGCACAGCCATTGACCCACGCGCTCCCCAAATTGGGGGGTTATTTATTGGGTTAACCGTAGCTCTAGATATTCTTGCCGGAGGTCCGATCAGTGGGGGGGCGATGAACCCAGCACGACACTTGGGACCGGCTTTATTAGGCGGAGGACTCAGTAATATTTGGGTGTATTGGGTAGGTCCTTTATTAGGAGGTGCTGCGGCGGCTTTACTCTACGAATTAACGTTGGCAAAATCTTAAAACTTGTCAACTCTAGTGTCGGGCGACCTGAGTATTCATTAATCTCAACAGGTCGCTCCTCCACAAGTCTAAATACACGTTATTAGACAAGCCACCGAACCATTGAATGAATTGCGCTGTGTTTTTTGGAGTAAAGCCAATGAAGTTTTTACGGGTCATTGTCGCCGGTCCAGTTAGTTCGGGTAAATCGACATTTGTGCAAACTGCTAGTGATACTGGCATGATCGAAACCGAACGCTTAGCGACTGATGCTACGTCCTTTTTGAAAGCACACACGACCGTAGCCTTAGACTTTAGTCGTCTTATTCTCAGTCCTGAAATGGAACTGCATATCTACGGTACTCCTGGTCAATCTCGCTTTAATTTTATGTGGGATTTGTTAATTCAAAGAGCTGATGCTTATATTCTATTAGTGGCAGCCCACCGTCCGGAGGATTTTTCATCGGCTCAAGAGATTCTCTCTTATATGCACCAGCGGGTGCAAATTCCCATGCTCATCGGTCTAACTCATACCGATTGTCTAAACGCTAAGTCTGTCGGAGAAATTATCAGAGAATTGGGTTATCTCGATGAAGAAAAATCCCAAAATGTTGTGACCGTTAATCCGATGAATAAAACCTCAGTGATTGAAACTCTAATGATGATTAAATCTCTTATACTTAGGAAGGTTGACGTAACCTAAATTTATTTAATGGGAGATAAAGTCAAGCCAGTTTAAGTAATGTAACGCTTATATCTGGCGTTTTATAAAAAATTGAGTCAGGATAGATTTAAGGGAATATCTATATTTTTTCAGAGTAAAAATTGAGGATACGATAGGTGACAACAGGTGGTTGTCAGTCTGTATTACCCGTAAGACCAAACCCATTCCCAGCTTAGGTTAGGGTGACTAGGCTGAGGTGATGATGATCGGCAAGGTGATAAACCATTGGAGCAATCGATGAGTGGAAATAAATCAAGGTATGAACTGCACTTTCATGGTTTAGTGCAAGATGCGGTGACGGTTGAACCCAGTCAAGCGAAACGAATTTATCAGCAAACGTTGACTCAACCGACTTCGATCTATGAGTTACCGCTGCCATTGGCTGATTTTATCGGTCGCCAAGGGGAGCTCGAAGGTATAACTAGGGTACTAAGACAGGCAACATCGGGTCAAAAATTCCAGGCGGCGATCGCACTCGTTACGGGTGTCGCTGGTGTGGGCAAATCTGCTTTAGCTGTGCAAGCGGCTTATCAGTTACAACCGGAGTTTCCCGATGCTCAGCTTTATGTCAATCTGCGCGGGAGTGAGGGGCAACCTCTCGACGCTTTAGACGTACTCGCCGGGTTTGTGCGGGTTTTGGGTGTGGAGGATCGGTCAATCCCTCAAAGTCTGAGTGAGCGTTCTCAACTGTATGATTCCCTAATGGCAGGGAAACGGGTATTAATTATCCTTGACAACGCCCGCGACGAGTTTCAAATTCGTCCTTTGCTGCCGCAATGTTCCACTTGTGCAGTGTTAATTACGACTCGCCGCCAGATTAATGGGTTAGAAGAGGCGACAATTGTGGAGTTGCCTGTGATGAGTGAACCCGAAGCGCGATCGCTTCTGGAAAATTTCATTGGTGCACAGGTGATGGCGGCTGAACCAGACGCGACTCAACAGATTCTGGCTCAGTGCGATTATCTACCGTTGGCAGTGCGGATTACAGGGGGTTTCTTGCGCCAATTCCCTAACTCGCAATTGGCTGATTATGCAAGCAAGCTTGAGCATGAACGACAGCGGCTGGCACAGATGCACCTGAATGATTTGTCGATGCGCCCTAGCCTTATCCTCAGTTATCAGTCACTGGATGAAGCATCGGCTCGTTTGTTCCGCTTATTGGGACTTTTAGTGGGTGTCAATTTTACAGCGGAAGTGGCGGTAAGGTTGTTAGAGGTGGAATCTGCGATCGCGCAAAAATCCTTTGATACTTTGGTAGCATGGCAGCTTTTGACCCCAGAAAGTCCAGGGCGTTACCGTTTCCATGATGTGGTGCGTCGGTTTGCCCGAGGGCAATTGGCGCAGCAGGAACCCGCCGATGTCAGACAAGCGGCTCGATTGCGGCTGAGTCGCTGGTATCTGGAGAGGGCTGAGATTTTTGATTTGGCGATTAATCCAGAGACTCGTCGCCAGTTTGTTCAATCTTTGGTTAAGGGTAAAGAGCAAGCCCCTACCGAGCGTCATTGGCTTTTGGCGGCTTTATACTGGTTTGAAATCGAGCGACCGAATATAGTAGCCTCGGTTGAGTGGGCGCATCAAGCTGAGGCTTGGGATGTGGTTGTGTCGCTGGCTCAGAATTTGGTTAACTTTTTTAACACCCATGGGTATTGGGGGGACTGGGAACGAACCCATGGATTGGCTTTGGAAGCCAGCCGCGAATTAGGCGATCGCGACAAAGAGGCGCAGACGCTGATTAATTTGGGGAATGTGTATTCTTTAGCCAGTCAATGGGAGAAGGCAAACCAATGTTATCAGCAGAGTCTGGGCATTTTCAACGAGTTGAGCGATCGCCCTGGGGCGGCGAAGACGTTGAGTAACCTGGGTAATGTGTACTTTCAGCAGCAGCAGCACCAGAACGCAAGGGATTGCTATCAGCAGAGTCTGTCCATGTTCCAGGAATTAGGCGATCGCTACCGAGAAGGTCAGACGTTAGCCAATATGGGTATTTTCTATGCTCAAGATCATCAACCAGCACAAGCTATTCTGTTGTGGCAAGACTCGCTGACTAAACTCCACCCAAACTTGCCCAAGTTTCAACGAGTCGCTGAATGGTTACAGTCGCTCAAAGGACAAAGCGTTGAAACCTCGTCTCCCCCTCAAACCCTGGGGCTGAAGCGTCTCATTCTTTATTGGGGAGGCGCATTTTTCCTCATAATTAGTTTGATTGTGTCCATGATTATTCTGACTGGGTGAAATATCCGAGTGATTTGCTGATTTCCATAGTTACACAAGTTCAAGGATTAACGTTATAAAACTATACAAAAATGGAATCATAAAATTGCTAGATGTTCCGGATTTTAGGGCAAATTATGGAAAAATATTGAAGAACATTAACCTTATCATTTATTTTTCAGTGAGGTTGGGATTATTGCTTATAATTATTCCGAGACAATTAAAACCAATCCCTGACTCTATTGAAAACTTAATGGTTTTCTTATAAAACAAGCAGACAATAGTCGGAAAAAATTGCTAAAACTATAGAAGACTCTACTTGGTGGTTTCATCTAAAATCCAGACCAGAGAAAAATATGAGCCTGAATCCTTGTGAATTTTTGCCCAAAATGCCAGATCTGATTAGTTTCAATGAGACAGATAAATTCCTGTTAAAATTTCTGACTGATTGGGGAAAATAAATTGCACTAGAGGTAGCAGAACAGTTCTACGACTCCTTAAGCAGCTATAGCTGAAATAATGGTCTATTTCTGTATGAGTTGTTCGACAAAAATAAAAGTTAGCTAGTTAATTTTGGGTATAGCAAAATTTTGGATTTTTATGGTGTGCTGTAGATAGCTGACCCGCTTAACTGATCTGACATTCATAAATTTAGGTGAAATACTGCGGAGAAAAATATAATGGAAACAATACGTCTTGTCGTCACAGGAACAGTGGGTGCTGGTAAGTCAACCTTCGTGCGGACATTTAGCCAAACAACAGTAATTGATACGGAACGCAATGCGACTGATAGCACTTCATTAATGAAGAAACGAACAACCGTTGCTTTTGATTTCGGTACGCGCACTTTAGGTCGAAATATGGAGCTACAAATCTATGGGACTCCTGGTCAATCTCGCTTTGATTTTATGTGGGACTTATTGATTCGTCGCGCTCATGCCTATATTTTACTAGTAGCAGCCAATCGTTCCAGCTCTTTTAATGATGCTCGCGAAATTCTCTCGTTTATGAACAGCAGAGTCAAAATCCCGATGATTATTGGTTTGACTTGTATGGATTTACCGGGGGCATTAGGGCAGGAGCATATTGCCTTTGCTCTCGGCTTTATGAACGACAAAAGCAGACCCCCGATGGTCGCTATAAATCCCAATGAAAAAACGTCAGTTTTTGAAGCCATAATGGTGTTAATGGCTCACCAGTTGTTGCAAAGTAGTAAGGGCAAAGAAAAAGCCAGCCTGGAAAATGTCGCAGCCACTCGTCAAGCTGAACCACTCAAGTCGAGAACGAACTATCAGTGGCCCAAGCAACAGTTTTCATCAGGACTATAAGATTTGACGCCTAGGGTTTCGTGCATCGTTAATAGTACTCCTTCTCCTCTAAGCCAGCTACATCGTTTATGGACTTTGAACCATCAATGACGAAGAAGGTACAAAATAGGAGCATGGAGCGTGAAGGCAGATAACTCTCAAGTAGGTTGGGTTCCGAAGCAAGTGAAACCCAACCGGCTTTCCCAAGGGAGTTGGGTTACTCTTCAAGAAGGTTAAGCCTACCTACCTCAACCCAACGGACAGACATGCTCCCGCATAAAACGGCTATTCCTACTACCCCAGCCAAGGAGGTGGAAGGCATAGCCGCTTTTTGATGACTTCCCAGGGAGTTGGACTAAGGTATGATGAAGAGTAGACTTGTGTCAATAAATTTTGGGGATTATGACGGGGCGCATCTTACCAGAGGGCGAACAGTTCAATTTATCAGGGGAGGACATTTCTGAGACCGACTTGAGTGTTCAGTCGGCTCAAGAAGTTATTTATCAATTTCTGATCAAAATTGTTCATCACAATCCCCCAGAAACTGTATTACAAGAGTTCCGCAAATTATTTCTGGAAAATCAGAGTGAGCCTCATCTGACAGCAGCACTTAAACAAATTATTGAGAGCAAAAATGATCAAGAGTTTAGAAATACCTTAAAACGTTCTTGTTATATTCTAATTAATAATTGGTCATCAAAGCGAAGTTATGAGTTCATTGAAAATCTAATTCAATTAGTTGGCGAGCTTCCGGTTAAGCCGATCAATCTCTCCCCTTATCTGAGTCGGTTAAAAGGATATATCGCTAATTTTGTTGATAGCCACGATTATCAAGAACTAAAGTTATTTTCTGCTCCCTATATTGCTGAGGCACAAGAAAAAAGGCACTGGAGTCATCGATATACGTCTTATTTATTAGTTCCTCAATATCTTGACTCCCGCAATCCAATTGAACAGCGAGAAACCGCCAAAAATCTGTCTAGGCGGCTGAGAAAAGATTTTAAATTCGAGCTAGCAATGTATACAGCTCGTTGTGATTCTTCTCATTTCAATTCTGAAAAAAAAATTACAAATCCGACTCGTTTAGGTGAGCACGTTATTCAACTCATTAAAAAACTTAGCTCTCGGCAGATATTAGTCAATTGCCGGAGTTATGCTAATTATTTGAATCAACAGGCTCAAACTCAAAGCTACCAAGAATTTAAAGGGGAATTTAAACAATATTTATTATTCTTAGTTAATGTCAAAGCTTATTCAGAAATACTCGATAAATATTTATTTTCTAAATTAGATAGTCTTTATGAAAATCATCATACCAAACCACTGAGTTTTGAATTGCTCCTGCGAACATGTCGGCGAATTATTGAGTTACTGACGACTGAAGATGGTCAAGAACCTTCAATCCTATTTATTTTACTCACTAATCGGGGCAACCCTTTAACCATAGTCGTGATCCTGCTCAAAATTATCCTAATTTGTAAATATGCTCAGACCCATCTTGATGTTTGTATTGCCCAATTAATTCGATATTACGAAAACTCTGCCGAAAAAGATTGTCAGTGGCTAATTAATTTTCTGGAAGTTTTCAATATTGTTTTTGCTATTTGTACCGAAGACATTCAATATAACATTGTTAAACTCAATGCTAATGACGATGAGCAAGATGCTTATGTGTTGGATCTTGATGACTATCGCCTCTTTTCTCAGTTGAAAGGAACAGATCTGCGGAGTGCTGATTTGAGAGGGACAGATATCCGGTATATGGATCTCAGAGCAGCAGATTTACGGGAGGTAGATCTGGCGGGGGCTGATTTGAGCAAAGCCGACTTGAGTCTTGCCAAACTCAATCAGACAAACTTAAGCGGTGCCATGCTGGAGCGCACGGAGTTAAGCGGTGCCATACTTCAGAATGCCAATTTGAGCGGTGCGAATCTCAGTCAAGCTAATCTACGTTGTGCCGACCTGCAAAAAGCAAATTTATGCCGTGCCATATTAAAAAGTGCTAAACTGCGCCGTGCTAATCTCCAGCAAGTCGATCTTAGCAGTGCTGATTTAAGTAATGCTAGTTTGAATTCCTCGAATCTAGTGAATGCTAATCTTCGCTATGCTAATCTGAGCAATGCCGATCTCAGTAAAGCTCATCTCAATGGTGTGGATCTCAGAAATGCCAATCTTAGAGGCGCTCAACTCAATTGGACTCAGCTACACCACGCTGACTTAAGCGGTGCTAACTTAGATCGAGCTGACCTGAGTTATGCCAGTTTGTGTCACGCAAATCTTCAGAAAACGGACTTAACCCGCACAGATTTGAGCAATAGTAATCTCAGTAGAAGTGATATGAGGCAAGCTTTGCTACGTCACGTTAATCTAACTGGGGCAAATCTCAGCCATGCCAATCTTAGGGGTGCCAACCTGTTCAATGCGAATCTCACTGGTGTGAAGGTTAAGGGGACTCGATTTGGAAATAATTCTGGACTCTCTGATCCAATGAAGCAAGAACTTAAACAACAAGGAGCAATTATTGGGTGAATAAGTCAAAAGCTTACCCTTGAGCGCTCAAACAATTACGATATAAGACTTTAGCCTGGGTGGAGTACATCTGTATGGGGGTAACTTCAGCTTAATGGGCTTGAGCCATCCAGACAAGATTACCAAGAATATCCTCAACTGGCGGCAAGGGATAGACTGCCAAATCGATGAATAGAGTCATACCTTCCAGCTTGAGAAATTGCCACTGATTGCCATTGCTGATACTGCCGTAAATCGTCGAAATAGGTTGTCCTTGTCCCTCATTGAAGCGTTGAGCCGCAACCATTTCGGCAATACACTGCCCAAAGCCCAATTTGAGGTCAGTCTTTTTAGCTTCCACAACAATCACCGCTGGTGCTTCAATCTCTAAGACTTCTTTTGAACGAGTCAACAGGAAATCGCACAAGCCATTAAGACCGACCGACTCGTCAACATTAAATTCCTCACCGGAGAAGACACTCACTTGGCGATTAAGAGCTTTCCTGACATCGATTAATACTGGATAGATAATACCCTCCGAACGGGCTTTTTCACTACCAGAAGTAGCCACAATCGGTAACGTTTCCTGTAAGTAATCTGAGAGAGTTGGCGAAGGGGCAACTGGAGAAATTTCAGGCAAAAAGCGACTGCCTTCAATGACAGTCAGTTGGAAAGCAGCTTTAGCTTGAGCGATAGTTTTGAATTGACTATAGGGCATATATAAGTGGGTGGACACAATTAAAGTTAACGGTTGAGATTAGGGAACTCTTAACGGGGAACAGGGAACAGTAAGGGTTTGAGGGTAATTTACAAAACTAAATACAGTACCGTTTTCTTTTGTCCGACTACTTAGCGTTTCTCAAATGGATAAGGTACAGGGGTGAGGGCGCAAGCCTTCATGGGTGTCAACTTAAGCTCAAAATGCGGTATAGATTGACTGTTATGACGACCACTTTCATTTTACAGCGCGATGGCGTGTAAGTGAGGTACACAAGACTTATCCCCGACTTTTTCAAGAAGTCGGGGATCTTGCTTAGAAGACTGTACCTCATCAACCACCAAATCTGCTGTATATCCCCCTCAATCCCCATTCCCCATTCCCCATTCCCCCAGATGCTACTAATTTTGGGTAGAATATATATTTTCGATAAGGAATATTTCCGGAAAAGGTTAAGCTATAGGTAGTAAGGGCAGATAATTACCAGGATTAGTTAACTCAGGTTTTGTCTATTATGGAGGGGCGCATCATACCAGATAATCAGCCATTCGATTCTTTAGCTGATGTAGAATCACAGCAGCAACGGATTCAGCAAGCTCAGGAGGTTATTTATCAATTCTTGCTCGATCGAGTGGAGAGTTCTCCTCCAGAAACCGTTTTGCATGAATTTAAGCAGTTATTTTTCTCCGGTGAGTGTCAACCCAATCCAGACGTCGCTGGCTCAATTTATGAGCTACTTGAGCAAAAGGATGAGCAAGAATTTAGAAATACGCTTAAGCGGTCTTGCTATATCTTGATTAACAATTGGTCAGCCAGTCGGCGGTCAGACTCTATAGAGGAGTTGATTCAAACCCTTGCCGATGCTCACCCACTCAAATCTACTGTAGCTCCAAACCTGAATCGTCTGAGAACATGGATTGCCAATTTCATTGAGAGTCCAGACTATCAAGAACTTAAAGTCTTTACCTTAAGCCATACAGAGCGTCGAGGGTGGAGTCATCGTTATGCCTATTACTTAATATTGCCGCAATATTTAGATTCTCAAAATCCAGTTGAGCAGCGGGAGTTAGCGAAAAAAACGGCAAAACGTTTGAAAGAGAAGTTCAAGTTTGAACTGGCAATGTATACAGTACATTGTGATTCGCCAACGTTTAGAAAGAAACCGCCAGCTAATCCAACTCGACTGGGCAATGGAATTATTCGTCTACTCAAGCAACTCATTTCGCGCAAGTTTCTTAATAATTATTCCTATGCGGCTGATTTGTTTGTTCAGCAGAGTAAAACGCTCAATTATTGGGACTGTAAGCAAAAATTTCTTAACTATTTACTGTCTTCAACGAGTCCTCAGCAGTCCATTGATTTTTTCAAAAGGACGCTGACCGAAAAACTAGAGACGCTCTATGAGTCGTATCACGAGGAAACGACGACCATGGATTTATTGCTGCGGACTTGTCGGCGTACCTTAGAATTTTTAACCACAGAAAATGGACAGGAACCCTCCCCGCTCTTTATTGCCCTAACCAGCCAAGGCAGTCCCCTGACGATTGTCATTCTCTTGCTCAAAGTTATTTTACTGTGTAATTATGTCCGCACTCATTTAGATAATTGCATTGCTAGTCTGATTCGTTATTACGAAGGATATCCAGAAGCAGAATGTCGGTGGTTTATCAACTTTTTGGATATTTTTAATGTTGTCTTTGCTATTTATACTGAGAATATGCAATTTGATGTCGTCAAAATTAAGGAGGGCGAATCAGAGGTTTCTGAGTTGGGAGCTTACCGTATTTTTTGCCAATTGAAAGGCGCTGATCTACGCGGGAGTGATCTCAAGGGGGCTGACATTCGCAGTAGTGATTTAAGTGCTGCCGATTTGCGGGAAGCGAATCTCAGCAGTGCTGATCTGAGTGAGGCGAATTTGAGTCTGGCTAAACTCAGTAGCGCTAATTTAAGTAGTGCCATCCTTATGGGAGCTGATTTAACAGCAACAGATTTGAATAGTGCTAATCTCAATGGTGCAAACCTTAATCAGGCTAATTTGAGTCGCTCCAATTTGCAAAAAGTTAATCTACGTCGTGCCACTTTGGTCGGGGCGAAATTACGACATACCAATCTTGAACACGCGAATCTCAGCCATGGGAATCTTAATCAGGCGATTCTGTGTGGTTCCAATCTTAAGAGTGCGGATTTACGACAAACCAGCCTCCAGGAAGGGGATTTAAGTGAGGTTGACTTGAGTGAGGCGAATCTGAGTCAGGCTAATTTAACAGGTGCAAACTTACAGCGCAGCCAATTGGATCGAGCGAATCTCAAGGGGGTAACTTTAGAACAGGCGAATTTGAGCGGAGCCAGTCTAATCAGAGCCGATTTGAGCCAAGCTAATCTCAACAATGCTCAACTGAATCAAGCGATGTTAAGGGGAGCAACTTTAAAGGAGGTGCGATTGCGTCATGCTATCCTTACTCATGCCAATTTAGAAGGGGCAAATCTGAGTCATGCTGATTTTAGTCGTGCTGATTTAAGTCATGTAAATCTCAGGGGAGCCGATTTGAGTCATACGTTTCTGCGTCATGTCAACTTGGCGAATGCGGATTTGAGACAAGCCAATCTCACGGGCGCGAATCTTTTCAATGCTAATCTAAGTGGTGTGAAGGTTGAGGGAGCAATATTTAAGCAAAATGCTGGACTGTCTCAAGCCCAGCAGGGAGAATTAGAACAGCTTGGCGCTACTGTTGAGTTCAGTAAACTCACACCCCGCGATCGCAACCCCTGGAAAAATCCCCTTCCTCCACATTCACATTCCCTATTACCTCACCAATTTGAGAATTAGTGATTCGTCATTTGTCATTGTTTCCCATTCCCTGTTTCCTCATAATTGGTTGAGTATTTCATTGCTAGAGGTTTTACTGGTTCGTTCGGGATTGGGTTGTAAGGTTTCGGGTAATGATTGAACAGATCCCCACTGGCTAATAAAATTTTGCAGTAGTGCTTCTTGTTGGGCGCGAAATCCTTCAAGGTTGTAACCCATATTCATCGTAGAGAACCAGATAATTTCCTGCTGCTGCGTGGGTAAAGCTCCCCCTAAAGCGCTGACACTATTTAAACTTCCGGATTTAACAATGGCGAATGGGGGAAGAGGACGTTCGTTTAAAATGCCTTCATCTTGTCCGACAATCGCCAATATATCGCCAAGGCTCATGTTATAGGGTTGAAGGTATCGAGCAATGGCTAGAAATAAACCGGAAGCCGCACGGGGAGAAATTTTATTTTGATCGCTTAATCCAGAACCGTTGACTAAGGTAATTTCCGCTTGAGGAACGCCTGCGGCGGCGGCGGCTTTTTGAGCGACAACATTAGCCCCTCCCACAGAGTTGGCGATCATTTCTGCCATTTTATTATTGCTATATTGATTCATTTTTTTGAGCAGTTCAGCCAGGGGAAAGGACGAGTGACGGATCAGGGGTTGGACATTACTGGGAGGGGTGGGGGAAACTTGTACTGAACCCGCGATCGCAACTTGAGGTTTAGGAGTATCTGGGGGTAGGGTTTGATACTGGGTTTGGGCTTCAGGAGTCCAGAGTTGAGCATTTAACCCTTGTTTGAGCAGTGTCCCTGATTTAAGTGGGTCAAACTCAAAGTTCATGTAAAATTTGCCTGTGATGATTAAATTACCCGCCACCTGCTGGATACCCATCTGATTCAAGAGATTTCCCAACGCGATCGCTTCTTCCCAAACAAAGAATGGATCTTCTCCGCCTGCGATAACTAAGTCTCCCTGGAGGACACCGTTTTCCACCGCCCCTGTTGCGCCAATCAGGGTGATGAACTGGTGATCAGGACCAAAGGTTTGCAAAGCAGCGAGGGAGGTGGCGACTTTGGTGATAGAAGCCGCAGGTAAGGGGACTGTACCTTGATAATTCGCTAGAAGAGTATTCCCCGCTTGTATCCAGATCCCATGATTTTCCTTGGCAAATCCTTTGGCGGCTAAACTATTCATGTATTGCTCAATTTGCCCTTGGATCGCCGGATCGGGATTATCCGGGGAAGCGAGTGAGGGAATAGCTGGTTTTTGCGCCAATTCTGCTTCTGCTGGACTTTCAGCTACTGAAACACTATCGATTTCGTTGACGGAGGGTTGGGAGAGATTAGATTGAGGGGAACAGCCGGCGGTAAAGGTTACGAGAGTCAGGGATAGTACAGTCGTCAAGGGAAGGGGTTTGAGCATTTTATATAAAAAAATTAGGAGTTCTCGATTATAGTTTCCTAATTTAGCCTGTACTACACCTATGGACAAGATTTGTCTATATAACCATCAGCACTCATCCACCCGACTTTCGTCAGACAACCCATGACAAATGACAAATGACTCTTCAAGCAATTTGACTTTTTGCTAAAAAACTAAACTTTTTTCGTGGTTTTGCTCCCAGCGTTGAATAGCCTGGAGAACCTCTCGTAATAAATAGCCAGAACCACAGGCGACATAATCAACAATATATTCAGATTCCAGACTAAGAGACTCCAGAGAAGTGCCGCGAAAATCAACCAGATAACCGCCGGCTGATTTTAAAATTGGATAGGCGAGTAAATTATAATTTCCTGAAGCATGACGACATTCGACCAGAAAATCAGCAGCGCCTCGGGCGATTTCACAAAACTCCATGGCTGAGTTATCGATCGAGCGAATATCCCTACAGTATAACCACAAGGGGAAACTACCGCTCAATTCTTCTTTAGCACGATGATAGCCTGGATGTAAGTATGCGATCGCGTCGTTTAGGGAAACTTGAGAGTGACAGTAAATTTTACTATAGTCTTGAGTGTGGGCGCTTCTGAAATAGGCAGTGTTCTGGGTTCCATAGTAGCAGTCTCCGGTACGTAATCCTTGTACATACGCAAAGTCTAGATCCCCTAAGGTTACGTCGGATGATTTTGCCGCGATCGCAATAACGAAAGACGGATCGCCCACTTGACGTAGCCAGTTTGATGCTCCATCAATCGGATCGACAAATATAGAGTAGCCAGCGTGAGGGTTTCGCTTAGGGTGTTCTCCGGCGAGATAAAGGTTGATGGGATAGTCTGCTAAACAAGAACGGATAATTTCACCAGCTTGGCGATTAATTTCATGTTTGGCTTTGCTATCTATTATTGACTGATTTTGGTAGGGGAGTTTGTCTAAAAAAGTCGCTAAATTTTTGGCAATTTCTGAACATAAGGGTAAATAATCCATAATTCCAGAACTCCTCTGGGGAGATTTACACCCTTAATGTTTCCCGGTAATACGCCATATTACCTCCACATACGGGCATAAATTCAGTAAAAATGTACTACAGGCAACTGATCAACTTAGTCTGACTGGGAACAGTTGGCAGATTAAATAGGCGCTCTAGTTCTTGGATAGGTTGACGACAAGTCGGATCGAGGTTGGGCATTTCCTGCCTACAGTGCGAGCAGAACCAGTAGAGACGATGGTGGCTAATGTGCCGTAGTAAGGGATGGGAGCAGCAGGGACAGGTATTCATGAATCTTGTCAGATTTTTTTTGATGTTTTTTTATGTATAAATATTATTTTTACCTAAAAATCTTTACTAAATCTTGATCAATATCTCTGACAACTTGTGATAATAAAGCCAAAAAAATGTGATTTATTTTACGTAAATTGAGTGATCACTATCATAGTGAAGCAACAGAGGGATTCCATTGTTCCCTACACCCTACACCCTGGGTACTATAGCGTAGGGTTCATGAAGGAGCTTGTCACTCCCGGCATCCAGCGACTTGGTATCATCGATCAGGTCACAAGCGATCGCGAATTATGTCTACCCAAAACTCTACCCCTCTCACCATCTCAGACGCTCAAGCACTCCTCAACCCCTTCAATTGCATCTCCGTTCAACCTGTGGTTTCAGATTCCGAAAAAGAGAAACTGCGGCAAGCCTTAGCGTTACTTGCCGAGCATTCAGATTATCAAATCTTTGGTATTTGTGCGGATACAGCGGCTCAGGGTTTATCGGCGCTCAAAGCCTATACTCAAGCTTTAGGATATCAACCGAATCTTGACCTGACTCCGATTGAGGGAGCGGTTTATATCAAATATAACGGCAATTCAGGATTGTGTTACATCGATTCCTATACGGGTGAGCATCGCGGTGTTTTAGTATCCTGCCAATCTTCCTTTGAAGGGGGTATTAATGAAATGTATGGTCATCTACCCCTCGATTTATTTGAATCGTCAGATTAATCCTTTATTTGTATTAACCTTGTAGAGACGTTGCCGGCAACGTCTCTACAGTTCTCAGCGAGGCAATTGGTACTTAAAGTCGCGTTTTCCTTGGTAGTTGGTTAAATCTGCCAGTTCTTCCAAACTCTGAACCCCAGGGTACAACTGACCATTGATTTCCCAAGTCGGATATCCTTGTATTCCCGCTGCTTGGCAAACTTGAGGCTGAGGATTTTCACCAGCCGGATGGCACTCGATATAATCGATTTGGCTAAAGGCTTCCTTGCCAAACAACTGCTTTTGCTCAAAGCAATGGGGACAAGTATAGGCACCATATTCTTTAGCACCCACGGCTGTCAGATGACGAGCCAGTTCTATTTCCGCTTCGCCAGAGGTTGTGGTTACTTTCCAGCCGTAAGGAGCTTGAGGCGCACCCGATACCGTGGGAATTACGCCACCGTCTGCACCAGCAGCCGTTGTCGATTGGCTACTCATGCCATAAACGCCCAAGGTGCCAATCAACGCTACCATACCGACAACAATGCCAGTGAAAAACAGTTGTCCCACATCTTCCCACTCACGCCCAATTATCGTCAGCACGAATAAGGCGATTGAGCAGAAGGCGGATACGAGGCAATAGATACAAAACGCCTTAATTACAAAGGACATGAGATAGACGAGGTAGCCGCTGAAAACAACCATTGCGGTTGAGCCAGCAAACATCAGCAGCCAACTCCAATCGTCTACTTGTCGGCGAAAATCTTTGTTATCCGATGATTTAACAAGTTGGGGCGCAAAGGCAAATACCGCGATCGCAGTATAGGCTAAAAAGCCAAATAAGCTCAGCGGTATGCCCAAAAGCCAAGCATAACTACTACTTAAGACAGCTTGACAGTTGATTACATCGCCTGTGGGACATACGGCTTCTTTAAATACCCCTGTTTCCACTAGGGTGAGATAAGCAGTATCTAAAGCACCAAGAATCGCGATCGCACCAATGATTGGGCGGGACTGGCGATGAATCCAGGGAGCAGAACGTCGGCGTCTCATAATTTGTCAATCAACACTAGGAATTTCAAAAGTAAGCCAGACAATTACGACTCACTCCTACTATGAATGTAACTTGACCGAAGACATGGGTTGCGGTGATGCTGTAGGGTTCACACTACGTCGTGCCGCTTCCACAAATTGACTGACGCGAATCGGGTCAATGGGTTGCTCAATACGCCCCCGTCGCTTCAGGGAACTGGAGACAATCACACCGTCTGCGGCTTGCATTAAGGTGGGAATATTTTCCCAGTTGGCGCCACTACCGATAAAAACAGGAGTTCCATTGGCGGCGGCTGAGGCTAATTCTAAGTCTTCTAGACTCGGAGGACTACCTGTTGCCCATCCGGAGAGGATGACGCCATCGGCTAAACCCCGTTCAATGGTTTCTTGTACGGCTGTGGTCAAATTCGGTGATCCCAAGGGGCGTCCATGCTTAACCAAGACATCGGCTAAAATTTTCACATCACTACCGAGTTCCCGGCGATACCGCAACAGTTCATAAGCTTGTCCTTCGATCAATCCTTGATCCGTTGCCATGACGCCGGTGAGAACATTGACCCGGATAAACTGGGCGCGGACACAACTGGCGATCGCGATCGCGCTTTTGGCATCATTGCGTAAAACGTTGATCCCCAGCGGTAAGGTTACTAAATTCATCAGCCGTCCGACAATTAAGGTCATCGCACTGACGACGGCGGGATCAACCTGGTTTTTCGTGAAGGGAGCATCAAAAAAGTTCTCCACGATCACACCATCGACTCCCCCTGATGCCAGCGCTGTCGCCTCTTGTTCGGCTCGATCAATCACCGCTTTTAAACTCCCCCCCCAACGGGGAGAAGTCGGCAAGGGCAACAGATGCACAACGCCAATAATTGGATTGGGTGTCTTGAAAATTTGTTGTAAGTTCACGTATCTACCTGAAAACCGTTCACAAGAATTTGACCAAAAATAATGGGATTTAAGCCCCGTCCTAGAAGGATGGCTTTTGTCCTATAATTGTAGTGGTTGAAACCCCCACCTAAGTTTGCTGTCGATATACCACCGATAAAGGTGTTAAACCGAGCCTGAACCAGCAATAGGAAAGATCGAAGGGACTCGGGTTTTAATCCAACCTGGAGACAAAGGAAAGTATTGTTTGATGCTATGAAGCGATACATAATGTTAATCGCGGCAGGGCATTCCCAGACTAAAAACGGACGTGGAGAGAGTTTAAGACCTCATTAGAGGCTGTTTTTGTCGTAGCGTCATTGATGCCACCGTTAGATGGGGTTACGTAAGCCGACGCTCGCTAATAGTCGCCCTTCCCCTAGTCAAGCGTCAAGTTAGATAAAGTAGCCGAGCGTATTGCATATATTAATAAAATTTTATATAAATAAGTAACGGGGTTAAACTAGAGCATCCAAAGAACATCCGTACTACTACTAGTGGAGCAAGGGTAAACTCTAAGGCTATACCCCTATCAATCCAGTAACGCTGGGTAAAAATGTGAGCAGGATTCAATCAACCTGAACTCTGTATGGATTTTCTCCAGGGAGTTGACAGGTAACTGTTCACGGCTCGGTGCTTACGGATACAAGTGCTTATAACAGAGCGCAACTCTACTCCTCTAGTGCAGATTGTAGTAATAACCGCATGGGCAACAAGCCGACCATTGCCATTTCTCATTTAGGCTGTGAAAAAAATCGTATTGATACAGAGCATATCCTGGGTCTGCTGGTTAAAGCAGGCTACCCAGTCGATAGCAACGAAGATTTAGCCGAATATGTTATCGTGAATACCTGTAGCTTCATAGAGGCAGCGCGGAAAGAATCCGTTCGCACCCTAGTTGAGCTAGCTGAAGCCGATAAGAAAATTGTTATTGCTGGCTGCATGGCACAACATTTCCAAGAGGAATTGTTGCTGCAATTGCCGGAAGCGGTAGCTGTAGTGGGAACAGGAGATTATCAGAACATCGTCGAAGTGATAGAACGGGTGGAAGCCGGAGAACGGGTCAAAGCCGTCTCAGCCGAACCCACGTATATTGCCGATGAAACAACGCCGCGCTATCGGACAACCTCAGAAGGAGTCGCTTACCTGCGGGTAGCAGAAGGATGTAACTATCGGTGCGCCTTCTGCATTATTCCCTATCTGAGGGGAAACCAGCGATCGCGCACAATAGAATCGATTGTGGCAGAAGCTGAACAATTGGCATCCCAAGGAGTGCAGGAATTAATCCTCATTTCCCAAATCACGACCAACTATGGCGTAGATCTGTACGGAGAACCCAAGTTAGCTGAACTATTACGGGCATTGGGTAAGGTGGACATCCCTTGGATTCGGATGCACTATGCCTACCCAACAGGTTTAACTGAGCCAGTAATTGCCGCAATTCAGGAGACTCCTAATGTTCTGCCTTACTTGGATTTACCCCTACAGCATTCCCATCCAGAAATCCTGCGTGCCATGAACCGTCCTTGGCAGGGGCGAGTGAATGATCAAATTATTGATCGCATTAAAGCCGCCCTGCCGAATGCGGTACTGAGGACAACCTTTATCGTAGGGTTTCCTGGTGAGACACAGCAGCAATTTAACCATTTGCTGCAATTTGTCCAGCATCATGAGTTTGACCATGTTGGTGTGTTTACTTTTTCTCCGGAAGAGGGTACACCAGCTTATAACTTGCCCAATCCAGTCCCCAAAGCCGTCATGGAGGAGCGTCGGCAGACGCTGATGGCAGCTCAACAGCCGATTGCGTTGAAACGAAACCAAGGTGAAGTGGGCAAGATCGTTGACGTTCTGATTGAGCAAGAGAACCCCTCAACCGGGGAACGGATCGGTCGCTCCGCTCGATTTGCCCCTGAGGTCGATGGATTAGTCTACGTCCAAGGCGAAGCCCCCTTGGGGACCATCGTGGAAGTAGAAATCACCGATGCTGGCATCTATGACCTCTATGGTTCTGTAGTCCCTAGTCCACTGTCAGTTGTCCTTTGACTTGAGTCGATTAAGGGTGAGGGAAAATGGCAATTGCTAAATCCCTAACCTAGACTCCTGATAACTGACCACTGATCTTAACCATCAATAAAAACTCACAACAAACGCTTGCATTATGACCCTTTCATTCAATACTCTGGGCTTATCTGAAGAACGCATCCATCAACTTGAAACATTAGGTTTTGATACACCAACAGAGATTCAATCTCAAGCCATTCCGGAACTGTTGGCAGGGCGAGATGTGGTCGCTCAATCTCAAACGGGTACCGGAAAAACCGCTGCCTTTTCCCTGCCTATCTTAGAACAAATAGATCCCCATGTCCGAGGTGTACAAGCCCTGATTCTTGCGCCGACGCGGGAATTAGCGCAACAAGTCGCCGATGCCATTCGGGATTTCACGGGTACTCGTCGTGTCGGTATCCTCACCGTCTATGGGGGGCAATCCATTGATCGCCAAATTCGCATGTTGCAACGCGGTGTACAAATGGTTGTAGGTACGCCAGGACGAGTGATCGATTTGTTAGATCGGGGAGATCTCAAATTAGATCAAGTCAAATGGGTGGTATTAGATGAAGCCGATGAAATGTTGAGCATGGGCTTTATCGATGATGTGAAGAAAATCCTCAAGCAAGCCCCCAGTGAACGCCAAACTGCCTGTTTTTCGGCAACAATGCCTGGGGCAATTCGGGATTTAATCAATAATTTCCTCAAATCTCCGGTGACGGTAACGGTTGATCAACCTAAAGCTACCCCAGCACGGATTGAGCAGCGGGTTTATATGATCCCCCGTGGCTGCTCAAAAGCTAAAGCCCTACAGCCGATTCTGGCACTTGAAGACCCAGAAGCGGCATTAATTTTTGTGCGGACGCGGCGATCAGCAGCAGAACTGACCAGTCAGTTACAAGCTGCCGGTCATAGTGTTGATGAGTATCATGGCGACCTCAGCCAAAGCCAACGAGAGCGCTTATTGTACCGATTCCGCCAGAGTCAGGTGCGCTGGGTGGTGGCAACGGATATCGCCGCACGGGGTCTGGATGTGGATCATCTTACCCATGTGATTAATTACGATCTACCCGATCAGGTGGAAAGTTATATTCACCGGATTGGTCGTACCGGTCGTGCGGGTAAAACAGGAATAGCGATTTCCTTGATTCAACCCTTTGAACGGCGCAAACTGCACCAAATTGAACGAAAAGTCCGGCAGAACTTACAAGTGTCTCGGATTCCCACGCGATCGCAAATCGAAGCGCGGCGCTTGGAAAAACTGCAAGATCAGTTACGAGAGGCACTCGCCGGAGAACGTATGGCATCATTCCTGCCCATCGTGCGGGAGTTAAGCGAAGAATACGACCCCCACGCGATCGCCGCCGCCGCGTTGCAAATGGTCTATGACCACACGCAACCGGAGTTAGCTGCTGTCGAGGTTGAGTACAAGGTCGAACGTCCGAAAGTGATAAAGCGTGGTAATAAGAAATCCAAAGAATCGGTAACTCAAAACCGTTCTCGGTAATTGATTAAGTTCATCCCACGCCTCTTGGTCATGGGATGAACGCTTTTTTCGGGTCATTTGTCATGACCGGAAATAATGGGTTCAGGCTCCTCGTCCTTCAACATGATCAGGAACACCTTCCAGGACGACTTTTTCTATGTTATAATTTTGAGGTCGAGTTGTTCCACGTCAAATGCTGGTCTTTGAGTTCAAGGCTAAAGGAAGAAAGACAACTCAATACTCAGCCATCGATGAAGCGATTCAAACCGCTCAATTTGTCCGCAACAAATGCATCCGTTACTGGATGGATAACCGAGACGTTGGACAAAAAGACTTGTATCGCTACAACACGGCGCTAAGAGCTGAGTTTTCCTTTGTCAAAGACTTAAATAGCCATGCTTGCCAAATGGCTGTAGACAGAGCGTATTCGTCAATTGCCAGATTCTACAGTAACTGCAAAAAATCTGTTCCCGGAAAAAAGGGTTATCCAAAGTTTAAGAAAAACTGCCGTTCAGTTGAATACAAAACTAGCGGCTGGAAGCTTTCTGAGACTCGAAAACAAATAACCTTCACGGACAAAAAGGGAATCGGCAAGCTTAAGCTCAAAGGAACGTGGGACTTAAATTTCTATCAACTTGATCAAATAAAACGGGTGAGGTTAGTCCGTCGTGCAGATGGCTACTATGTTCAATTTTTGGTTAACGCTGAGAATAAGGTAGAAAGTCAGCCGACAGGAAAAGCCATTGGTTTAGATGTAGGAATCAAAGAGTTCTATACCGATTCTTTAGGTCACAAAGAGCCAAATCCCCAATTTTATCGAGAAGGCGAGAAACGTCTAAGCTTGCTTCAAAGACGAATTTCGCGCACAGAGAAAGGCTCTACCAACCGAAAGAAAGCCATTAATCGATTAGGGCGATTTCACCTCAAAATAAGTAGGCAGCGTGAAGAACACGCCAAGAGAGTGGCGCGTTGCGTAATCCAATCTAATGATTTGGTCGCTTATGAAGATTTGAGGATTAAAAATTTAGTTAGAAATCATTGTTTAGCCAAATCGATCAATGATGCAGGTTGGTATCAGTTCAGAAAATGGCTGGAGTATTTTGGGGTTAAGTTTGGTAAGATAACCATCGCTGTTAATCCTGCCTATACTTCCGAGCAATGCTCCAACTGCGGTACGGTAGTTAAAAAATCCTTATCTACCAGAACTCATATCTGTCGATGTGGATGTATTTTGGATCGGAATTGGAATGCTGCCATCAATATTCTGAAAATAGCCTTAAGTACGGCGGGTCACGTCGGAACTTGGATTTTAAATCCGAACGCTTCTGGAGACTCGACCTCTACTTTGATTGGAGAAATCCTGTCAAAGCAAGCCGGGTCTATGAAAGAAGAATCTCCGTCCTTATAGGGCTGAGAGTGTCAACAAAATTCAGTAAGAAATCACCCATGACTCTGTCTGCTACCAACACCCCTCAAACGAAAGAGACTTTTGCCCAGTCTTGTCAATGGTCAGGTCTAATTGAAACCTATCGGTCTTATTTACCCGTCACCGCATCAACTCCAGTGGTGACTCTTTTAGAGGGAAATACTCCTCTGATCCCCACTCCTGCCCTTTCTGAAGCGGTGGGTAAGGGAGTCAAGGTATTTGCCAAATATGATGGTCTTAACCCGACAGGTAGCTTTAAAGATCGAGGCATGACCATGGCGATTTCTAAGGCAAAGGAAGCTGGGGCGAAAGCAGTGATTTGTGCCAGTACAGGGAATACCTCTGCCTCAGCGGCGGCTTACGCCAGTCGGGGGGATATGCAAGCTTTTGTGTTAATTCCGGATGGGTATGTAGCCCTGGGTAAGTTGGCGCAGGCATTGGTTTATGGGGCGCAGGTATTGGCAATTGAGGGCAATTTTGACGACTGTTTGCAGATTGTGCAGGAGTTAGCAGCAAATTATCCAGTAACGTTGGTTAACTCGGTGAATCCCTATCGGTTGGAAGGTCAAAAAACTGGCGCTTTTGAAATTGTCGATAATTTAGGGAATGCCCCGGATTGGCTGTGTATTCCGGTGGGAAATGCGGGGAATATTACGGCGTACTGGATGGGCTTTTGCCAGTATCATCAACATGGGTTGTGCGATCGCTTACCTCGGATGATGGGATTCCAGGCGGCAGGGGCGTCGCCGTTGATCCTGGGTGAACCTGTGGCGCATCCGGAAACAATCGCTACCGCGATTCGGATTGGGAATCCGGCAAGTTGGGAGAAAGCTGTCGCGGTAAAACATGCCAGTCAGGGAGAATTTCATAGCGTTACCGATGACGAAATTCTCGAAGCCTATCGCCTCTTGGCATCACAAGAAGGAATATTTTGCGAACCCGCTAGCGCCGCATCGGTGGCGGGGTTATTAAAAGTGAAAGATCAAGTTCCGACGGGAGCAACCGTGGTTTGTGTGTTGACAGGGAATGGGTTAAAAGATCCGGATACAGCTATTCAACACTGCAACAACCAGTTACAGCGAGGAATTAAGCCAACCACAACCGCCGTCGCTGAGGTGATGGGATTCAGTTCTTCAGGTTGGTGAAGTACAGTTTATCCAATTAAGTAAGATCCCTGACTTCTTGAAGAAGTCGGGGATCTTGGCGATACTGTTTGGTTAAGAGAAGCTTGAATCTAGAGGATTTTACTCGGTATTGGGTGCGGTGGAATCCATTGAGATTGAACCGCAGGTGGGGGTGGTTTGGGGGGTGAATGATAGGCGTCGGATGGTGAGGGAAGCGATAGGAGATTAGTTGGTTTGTCAATTGGGGATGTAGCTGAGATGGGAAAAGTTTCCGGTTACTCAGATGATGATTTCTGTGATTTTTTCGAGGGAGGAGAAGATTGAGAACCCAGTACCACGTCTCCAGGGCGAGGGGATGGAAAATCGCGGTGGCGTGTCCCTAAGACTACATTTCCTATGGGATTTCCCGATAAATCTAGCTTTTGCAGGTCAGTTAGTTGAATAATACTTTCCGTTATATCTCTTATCTTATTGTTCCGCAAATCCAGCTTTTGCAAGTTAGTGAGTTGGGTAATACTTTCCGGTATCTCTCTTATCTGATTATTCGATAAATACAGCGATTCCAAATTAGTAAGTTGGGCAATATATGCCGGAATCTTTCTTATCTGATTGTTCGATAAATACAGCAGTTCAAGCTTCGTCAGGTTGCCAATGCTTTCCGGTATCTCTCTTATCCGATTTCTCCTTAAATCCAGCGATTTCAGGTTAGTAAGTTGGGCAATACTGTTTGGTATCTCTGTTATCTGATTATTCGATAAAGATAGCCATTGTAGGTTGGTGAGTTGGGTAATACTTTCCGGTATCTCTGTTATCGGATTATTCGCTAAAGATAACCATTCTAGGTGAGTGAGTTGGGTAATCCATTCCGGTATCTCTGTTATCGGATTGTTTGATAAGTACAGAAATTTTAGGTGAGTGAGTTGGGTAATCCATTCCGGTATCTCTGTTATCTGATTGTTCGATAGATACAGCTCTTCCAGATTATTGAGTTGGACAACAATTTCCGGTATTTCTGTAATGCCTTTATTTGATAAATCTAGTTCTCTTATCTGATTATTCGATAAATTCAGCCTTTCTCGGCTAGTGAGTTGGATAATACATCCCGGTATTTCTCTTATTGGATTATTTGATAAATCCAGCCATTGCAGGTTAGTGAGTTGGGTAATAGTTTTTGGTATCTCTCTTATCTGATTATTCGATAAATCCAGCCATTGCAGGTTAGTGAGTTGGGTAATAGTTTCTGGTATCTCTCTTATCTGATTATTCGATAAATCCAGCCATTGCAGGTTAGTGAGTTGGGCAATAGTTTCTGGTATCTCTCTTATCTGATTATTCGATAAATACAGCTCTTCCAGATTAGTGATTCGGGCAATATTTTCCGGTATCTCTCTTATCTGATTATTCGATAAATACAGCGTTTGCAGGTTAATGAGTTGGGTAATAGTTTCTGGTATCTCTCTTATCTGATTACTCGACAAATACAGCAATTTAATGTTAGTAAGTTGGACAATATTTTCTGGGATATCTCTTATCTGATTTCTCCTTAAATCCAGGCGTCGCAGGTTGGTTATTTGAAGAATTTTGTCAGGAATTTCTGTGATACCTTTATTCGATAAATCTAATTCTGTTATCTGATTATTCGCTAAATTCAGCCTTCCTCGGCTAGTGAGGTGAACCATGCATTCCGGTATCTCGCTTATCTGATTATTCGATAAATCCAGCCATTGCAGGTTAGGGAGTTGGCTAATATGTTCCGGTATCTCTGTTATCTGATTATTTGATACATCCAGTTCTTCCAGATTAGTGAGTTGGGCAATATATTCCGGTATCTCTCTTATGTGGTTATTCGATAAATCCAGCCATTGCAGGTTAGTGAGGTGGGCAATATATTCCGGTATCTCTCTTATGTGATTATTCGATATATCCAGCCATTGCAGGTTAGGGAGGTGGGCAATATATTCCGGTATCTCTCTTATGTGATTGTTCGATATATCCAGCCATTGCAGGTTAGTGAGGTGGGCAATATATTCTGGTATCTCTGTTATCTGATTATTTGATAAATACAGTGTTTTCAGGTTAGTGAGTTGGCGGATATACAGCGGTATCTCTCTTATCTGATTATTTGATAAATACAGCGTTTGCAGGTTAGTGAGTTGGCGAATATACGGCGGTATCTCTCTTATCTGATTATTTGATACATCCAGATATTCCAGGTTAGGGAGTTGGCGAATATACGGCGGTATCTCTCTTATCTGATTATTTGATACATCCAGCCATTGCAGGTTAGGAAATTTAGCAATATTCTCCAGTATCTCTGTTATCTGATTTTTAGATAAATCTAGATATCTCAGGGTAGTTAATCTGGTAATTTCGTCGCGAATTTTTGTAATACCTTTCTCTGATAAATCTAGTTGCCATACTCCCTCTTGGGTAGCTTGAGCAATGATTTTGACTAATTCAGCACGAGTGATTCTGATTTTTGTATCACTCGATACCTTTTTTGGTTCAGTCACTTGTTTATTAGTCATTCTGCTATAACCTCAGTCTTACCCGTGAAACCACGGTTTTATATCTGCCTAAAATTAGATAATACTCCCTAGAGCCTCTCTTTTGCTAGAGTGTTAAATAAACCTCTTAACGCTCTTTATGGTCATTTAGAACAGGTTTATAATATGTAGCAAACATCTAGGTATTTCCAGAAAAGTCAAGGGACTAAATCCCCGACTCCTGGCAAAATATAGTGGGGACGATAGGCAAAATGGATTAAATCCTCTTGGCGGGTGACTCCAGACAAAACCAACACCGTCTCGATTTCTGACTCAATCCCGGCAATAATATCTGTATCCATGCGATCGCCAATGATGGCTGTATCCTCGCGACGACAGCCCAACTGCTTCAGAGCATGGCGCATCATTAAGGGATTCGGCTTCCCGACAAAATAGGCTTTCGCCCCCGTCGCTAGTTCCAACGGTGCAATTAACGCCCCTGTCGCGGGGACAATTCCTTTCTCACTCGGTCCTGTTAAGTCAGGATTTGTGCCAATTAGTTTTGCTCCTTTAATCATCAACTGCGCCGCATGTTCTAACTTCTCAAAGCTATAACTGCGGGTCTCACCCACTACCACATAATCTGGGTTGGTATCATTCATCGAAAAACCAGCATTATACAGCGCATTTGTCAACCCCGCTTCCCCAATCACAAAGGCACTTCCTCCGGGACATTGTTGAGCCAAAAATGCAGCCGTCGCCAAGGCGCTAGTGTAGAAATGTTCTTCGGGGACTTCGACGCCTAACCGTTTTAGCTTCTCTCGTAACTCCCGAGGCGATCGCTCGCTACTATTGGTGAGGAACAGAAATAGCTTTCCCGACGCCTTCAACCAGTCCAAAAATGCCTCCACTCCTGGCAGTAAGCGGTTGCCGTGGTAAATCACGCCATCCATATCACAGATAAATGCTTGTTTGCCGCGTAGCTCATTCATGAAAACAAGGGACTTAAAAGCCTTGACGTCAGAATCACCAATGATGATACCAGTCTGGGTCGAGAAAATATATTGATCTGCCCCATCGCGACTCCTCAATCACCATTTTCCCACCGCAGTGCTGCTTGATACTCTCAGATAAAAGAAAATTCGCTATCTTGGACTAGATGTTCACCAGACCAGCAACGGTTGAGGTTTTTTGCCATGAGGGGATTCTGTACAAGGTTTGCCAAAATTGGTTAACGCTTACTACCCTGGACTTACCGCTGATCAAGCTTTTTTGATGCAAACGACTCTCTAAGACGAGTGCCACAACTGCACCACTCAATCAGACTTGCACCAAATCCTAACTCAGCTTGATCCTAATTCAGTAACGGCAAATCCGCAGTTGTGGTGTCAGGGTGCTGTCAGAATGTTTGGGGAGTAAACCTGTCTTTGATGATCAAATAGCCTTCGTTAAAGCCATCCACAATAATACACACTTGAGATCGACCTATGGAAACTCGCAAACGGATTGGTCTACTCACCAGTGGCGGTGACTGTCCCGGATTAAACGCGGTCATTCGCGCTGCCGTTAGACATGCTACTCTGAGTTATGATTGGGAAGTTTTAGGTATTCCCTACGCCACCCAAGGTTTATTGGAAGGCAAATCAGTCTCACTGAATGTTCACGGTCTTGACAATCGGGGCATCGACCCACTCCTGAGTACTGGTGGTACTATCCTCGGTTCAATTAACAAAGGGGATACTGAGGCTCAAGCCGATCAGATTATCGCTGGTTATCAGAAATTAGGTCTAGACGCCCTGATTGTCATTGGTGGCGACGGGAGTCTGGCGATTATGAACCAGCTTGCTCGTCAAGGGGGTATGAATATCGTGGGAGTCCCCAAGACGATTGATAATGATGTGGCTTTCACGAATCTAGCCGTTGGTTTCGATACGGCGGTTAATACCATTGTTGATGCCTTATCTCGTCTCTCTTACACGGCGGCTAGTCACGATCGCGTCATGGTAGTTGAGGTGATGGGGCGCGAAGCCGGACATTTAGCCCTGAATGCAGGCATTGCTGGCGGTGCTGATTTGATCCTGATTCCGGAAATTCCCTATTCAATTAGCGGAGTTTGTCAACATATTACCGAACTTCGCGATCGCTGGAATCGCCGCTTTGCGATCGTTGTTGTGGCTGAGGGGGCGAAAACCCTTGAGGGTCAAGAACGATACTACACAGACGCCCTAGGTGAGATCCGATTACGGGGTATCGGAGATTATGTGGCTGACCAGATTTCTCACTGTAGCGGGAACACGATTGAAGCACGAGTAACCGTTTTAGGTCACGTTCAACGGGGTGGTGCGCCCTCTGCTTTAGATCGCTTACTTGCCACCTCCTTTGGCAAAACGGCTGTAGACTTAATTGCCAAAGATGACTATCAAAAAATGGTCGCTTGGCAAAATGGAATAGTCGTCAGCATTCCCATTGATGAGGTGACTAGCAAAAGTCCTATTTTAGTTGATCGCCATCACCCCCTAGTGGAAACAGCTAGAGCCCTCGACACCTACATTGGAGAGTTTTAGCTCATTTGGCAAGAAGCCTCACGTCCTACCCGATAGGGAGGCGTGAGATGAATTGCCAGTCTCTCGAAACTTGTTTTGATTTTTTCTGACAACAAGTTCGGTATAAGGTATGATTCACTAAGGAGGACAAATTCTTTTAATTCTCATTTACAAAGCTGCGAATGCTGGTAAGTTGATGGTGAAAGTCAAACCTCATATCATATCGTCAAAGTTTCTCTTGCGATAAGCAAGAAGTGGGGCTGGGCGTATTCCCCACTATAAAACGCCGGAAGCGCCGTTCTACAACGGCGACAAAGGAAGCCTACAACCGTACCCGTAGAGTCGGTGTAGGAGGACGTCACGTAGATATAACTTGAATGCGATCGCCAGCCTAGAGTGCATCGTTCAATTTAGACAGGTTGCGTAGGGGTACGGCACTGCCGTGCCCCTAAAGGTGGTGTGACTCTTGAATTGGCTGATGAGATGAGTTTTCATGATGTTGCTCGCCAATATATTCAAGATAAAGAATTACGGCGAAAGGGGGGGTATCAAGGAATAGTGAGTCGTCAAGAGTTGAAGCCGGAGATTTCTGCTGCTGTTTTTGCGGCTACGCCGCCTCAGCTACTTAAACCGATTGTGATTTCTAAGGGAGTACACTTGATTTTTGTAGAAGAGATAATTGAGCCGGAATTGGATAACAAGCTACGCTCTAAAATTTTCTTAGATTTATTTTCTGGATGGACTCAGCAACAAATTCAGGAAATTAAAGTTGTTCATGATCTTCAATCAAAGAGTCAATTAGCTTAGGTTCTCATCTTGTAGCCAAAATCCCAATTCTCAAATTCCCCATGGAATAGCCCTCTGATCGTGATCAGAGGGCTTTGTGTTACTGACCTATTAAATGATGTAAATCAGGTCAGATTTTTTGGCATCATTGCGAGGTATTTAGCGGAGAATCACGACTAGCAATCTTGCCGATGCAAATAGGCTAGAGTTAGAAGATTAACTCCTATCATGTATTACCTTAAGCAAATGCCAGACCCGACGGGGGTGGGGGTGGTGGGCAGCAGCAGCAGCAGCAGCCACCCATCACCAAAGCCATATCTTGCTCATTTAGCTCAGCGATAATGCTTTTGGAATTCTGGGTTTGAACGAGGTCTAAAATTTTAATTTTAGCCATTTTGAAATGTACTCCTAGAGTAAGGTTGTTGGGCTGAAATGAAACTTTTTATTTGTTTCATTCCATTAATATATTATGCTGACTTTATCTGTATTGCAACTAATTTTACATGATAATTTGGACATAATTATAGCAGTTTATTCTTTCTGATTTCACGCTTAAGTTTATGCATAGCTATACCTGATAAAAATCAACAAAAGTAGGGACACGACATATCGCGTCCCTAAAACTGGTTGTTCAACGGTAAATTGGGGAAATTCCTAAATTTTGGTTTGAAGAAGAATCAGTGGGAGCATGTCAGGGACAGCACAAAGCGTTCCTGTAGGTTGGGTAGAGCGACAGCGAAACCCAACAGGCTAACGATGGTGTTGGGTTTCGTTCCAAGGGCCCAACCTACAAAGGTGATATGCTCCCGAATCAGTCCTGTCTTATCAGGCTCAACAGTATCCTTCGCTTCCTCACCTAAAAAGCATTTTATTGGTTAAGAAAATATCATAAAATCTTCCCAAAATTTAGAAGGGCAAATAAATTCTTTTTTTCTTTCTGTACATTAGTTATTTATCTTTGCCTTTATTTTTCTTCTGTTTATTCCACACTTCTTTACTTACATACCCAACACCCAGCAACACCAACCCCCAACCTGGTGAAGATTCGGGGACAGATGCGGCTACACCGTCGTAAATACCTGCCGCTAAGATTGGACCATTATCCCCAGGCTGTTCTGGTGTTAAATCGGGATTACTAATAAATTGAAATACAAAACGATTACCACTTGGGATTGAACCCTCTGTAATATCGAGTTGTGGGAATTGAAGATTGTTTGGGTTTAAAGTAATACTGGAGAATATATCAGATTGACCAATCTGACCATCTCCATTGGCGTCGCCCCATACCACATCATCCCCATTAAATTGCTCGGTTAGCAAGATAAGGTTAAATTCTGTTATTGTGAATCCCGTGTCATTTAAAAAGTTTTGTTCACCAGAAGTGTCAGGGAAATTCCACAGTAATGGCGTATTTGGTGGAAGCATCGGTGGAAGCCCAATTCCATCCGGAAAGTTGGGGTTTGGTCTTGTAATTATAGGTTCGACAAAAATGGTAGCAGCAGTAACTGGAACTGATGAGAGAAAACTCATTACTGCTGTTCCTAAAGTAAAAAATGCTAATTTCTTCATCATTTTAGTCCTTCTTAATCCCTTCTATAAAAAATAGGGGTCTTCCGTACTTATTGTGCTAAATTGTTAGTTTGATTAGTCCGAACATTGAACAGTAAGAGCTTTAGCCATTTCTTCCCATATTTAAAGTCCACCTGCGCGGACTGGATTATCAAGGGGGTAGTCAACCCGGATTGGGTATAAGGACAATATAGTTCACTCAAACGTTAAATCTCAAGCCTAAGCGAGAAGGTTTTGAGAAAAAAATGAAGCAATTATGTCTCGTTTATTACGGGAAGCAGAGCCTCCCAAAGTGCATTCCCTTCTCAGACTTGGGAACGAGAGCCTGGTAAGGAGGCTACGAGGCTAGGCTTAAAGCCACAAAGGATATCTCGCCTCTGCTATACAGCCGCCAGTCACGATCGCGTCATGGTAGTTGAGGTGATGGGGCGCGAAGCCGGACATTTAGCCCTGAATGCAGGCATTGCTGGCGGTGCTGATTTGATCCTGATTCCGGAAATTCCCTATTCAATTAGCGGAGTTTGTCAACATATTACCGAACTTCGCGATCGCTGGAATCGCCGCTTTGCGATAGTTGTTGTGGCTAAGGATTTAGTCAACTGCCCCACCCACTTTTGGGATGGGGCTTGTAACTAGGCGAGATTACTCTCGCCCGAAACATAGGGCGCATTGACTGACGCCTGCTCCTCGGTCCCACGTTGGGTAGAAGAGAGAATGTAATCGTCTCGGACATTAAGAGCAGCATTAAGGTCAGCGTGAGTCTGATAGCCACAGTTTTTACAACAGAAGCGAGACTTGTGACGATTTGTCCGCCTGATGTGTTTGCAGACATTGCACTTTTGAGAGGTATAGCGAGGGTCTTGATGGACTACTCGCTTGCCCAAGGCTTCTGCTTTGTAGGTTAAAAACTGCTCTTGCTGATAGAATGCCCAACTCCCCAGCCACTTATTCATTTTCTTGCCCCGTCGCT
>NZ_JBKHUP010000023.1:0-78288 GCF_046565525.1 Coleofasciculus sp.
CATCCCGAACTCGGCTGTGAAACGTTGCTGCGGCGAAGATACTTTGGGGGTAGCCCCCTGGGAAAATAGCTCGATGCTAGACTTCTCATTTTATTAATAAAGCCCTCTTTTCGTACTGGAAAGAGGGTTTTATGCTGTGGGAATACAAAAAGCGCACTGATTTATATTATGGGTGATTTGCCGGACATTATATGATTACTATCCAATACCTTCTGCAACGCCTGAACCAGTTTTGGCAACTCAATGGGTTTAGCTTGCTTCGCCGGAAGCCCCGCACCATAGCGGTACACCGAAGAGGTGTCGGGATGGATAGGCGGTCAATCAAGGGGGTTCAATACCCTTTTGATTGACAATCTCCTAATAAGTTCAAGGGAGCAAGTCATTCTGAGTTCGTCCTTTCGTTTTACAGTATTTCACCAAATGTTCGTACTCGCTATCAGTTGGGCGAATTGTTGTCTTTGTCATGTCGTCATTGGTATAATTTTGCCATGAGAACAGCTTACCAGTACCGACTACGCCCAACTCATCAGCCAGCCACCAATATTGATAGGTGGCTGGCAATGCTGTGCAGTCAGTACAACTATTTGTTGGCGGCTAGGTTTAACTGGTACGAACAAAACCGTTCTCCTGTCAATGCTTGCCCTCTTGTTTGTCATACCTCAACTCAAGAAAACACATCCTTGGTACTCGGAGATTTACTCTCAAGTCCTTCAGGATGTAGTTAAGCGCGTTAAGGTAACATTCGACCGTTTCCTCAAAGGTGACAGTAACGGCAAGCATAGCGGTAAGCCACGGTTCAAGGCTCGTAACCGTTACCGCACTTTCACTTACCCTCAGATGAAGGAGGGGTGCTTACAGGGCAACCTGATTAACTTGCCAATGTTCGGAAAAGTTAAGGTTGTTTGGCATCGCCCTATCCCTGACGGGTTCAAAATCAAAACGGCTTCTGTCACTAAGAAAGCTGATGGGTATTACCTCACCCTTTCACTGGAAGACAAGACAGTTCCAGAAATTAAGCCAGATTTAAACCCAGACAAAATTACTGGAATTGATGTTGGCTTGAAGGAATTTCTAACAACTTCGGAGGGTGAAACGGTTTCTATTCCTCAGCACTACAGGAGAGCTCAGAAACGCTTACGGGTAATCCAAAAGCGCGTGTCACGACGCAAAAAGGGAAGTAACCGTAGGCACAGCTATCAACATCAAAAATAGAGCGGTGGGGCAACCCGTTCTTAAAGCCAAGAGCCTCCTAAGCAGTAGCCGGATTGTCTTGGAAGCCCACACTGTACTCGGTACTCCGAGTCAGTGATGGGAGTTGTCACTATCCTACATTCCGCAGATCCTGACTGAGAGCATTAGGAAGGCATAAAAATTTCACTCCGACAAAATCGATAAGACTAACAATTGTTGTGTTTCTGTGGACAATTTTGCCTTGGTTAGATATTTTTCCGAATTCCTCTTTATTACTGGGATTTAACAAGTTAATTGATGCTATTAATCAATTTCAACCTTTTTATCTTTCCGGATAGTTTACTTATTTCCTATTAATTAAACTCGGAGAATGACAGAAGAGGGATATAGCGCTTCGCGCTGGTCTAGTTACACTTTTTTCGTAGCAATTTGGGCATTTTTTGATAATGAATAAATCTTAGTAAGGAGAGTAGATACTCCTAAATTTAGGCTGCTCAAAAAAACTTCCAAGAATCCCCAAAACAATTACTGTTTCTTGAAAAGATATTTAAGGGTTTAATTTTTCAGATTTTTAGCGTGTCCTGGCTCTCTTTCATGTTTTTTTATCTTAGTCTTTGATTGAATTATTTTACCTTAAAAACGCCTGAGCCGATTACTGAAAAAGCATTTTGGGCTTTTATTTATTCAATTTTATCGCGATGAATTCTGTTTAAATATCTGCGGAATGTAGGATTAAAGACCAGATATTCCGGTTTCATCTGACCATGATATTGTTTTAGGAATAAACCAGACGGATGGCATGGGAAAAGAACGACTAACTTTCACCACGTTTTAATTTCTTGGAGAACTCATTACTAATCCAGTCTGATAAGCCGGGACTATCATATTTTAGGTGAACTTAGTGATTGTAGCAGTAGCAGTGACCAAGGCACATTAATATTAGGTATCAGCCCGGGGTACGTTCTCAGGCCGGGAAAAACCAGGGGAAGCAGGAAACGCAGAGACCGTAAAGATACAGGAGACTCACCGTTTTTGTCTACCAGTCCGTAGTGTTTAGCCAATTCCGCCACAATCTGCACCCGACCGATTCGTCCCATCACTGTGGAATCTGCGGTGAGCGCAGCAATAACCCGTCCGGTGAGTAAAGGCGTTTCCCAGTTGTACCCCTCTTTTATGGCTGACTTTTTCGGGTCAGCCGCCGCACTTTCATCCATATTGGCGGCAAATTGGGAAAAGTTTTCCGTACCCACAATTCCGGGCCAAATTGAGAGGGATGCAATGTTATGGGGTTTGAGTTCAATCGCCATATCTGCGGCTATGCGATCGCACGCTGATTTACCTGCACCGTAGGGTGGGCTAAAAATATAGGATAAACTACCCCAAGACGAGATAGTACAGATAAGTCCTTGCTGATGTGGGGTCATCATCCGGGCGGCGAAAATACTGGCAACATAGTGGCTACGCAGCCCAACATTATTGCAAGCATCCCATAAACTCGGTTCACTCTCCCAGAAGGGCTTTCCCGCCGCCTCTGTTAAGGCTTGTACGCCAGCGTAAGCATTATTAACCAGTAGGTCAAGTTGTCCCTGTTCATCCTGGATACGCTCAAACAGCAAACGCACTTGCTCATCATCACTGTGATCCACTTGGATGGGAATGCATACGCCACCTGCTTCCTCAACGGCTGATTGGGTCTCCTGGAGACTCCCGACACCATTGTCAGAGGTCGAAGGCTCCAGGGTGCGCCCTGTGATATAGACCGTCGCCCCAGCTTCACCAAGCGCGATCGCAATTCCCTTACCTAGACCCCGCGTTGCCCCTGTGACTAATGTGATTTTACCTACAAGGTGTTTCATCATTGTTTTTTTATCAATTTATCTTGGCAGCACTTCAAGTGATGGCGACACCCAAGCCGTGATCAACCGTACCAGAATAGGAACAGTATGATACTGTTGGTTAACTAACTGAAGGATCTGACCTCTCCCCAAACCCTTCCTCGACCTCTCCCTAGCCCTCTCCTATAAAGAGAGGGAAGCGGAATATATTTTTTATATTCTCCCACTATTCAGACCCCAATTCTAGAAAATAAGTTCTTTAACATTTAGAATAATTATTATGCCCTACAATAAATTTACTCTGAGTAAAGTTGTAGAAAATTTTCAACTCACAATCATTGAAGGAGAGCGCTTCCTACCAGAACTTCCTCCAGTTCAGCCAAGCCCATTACTTCAAGATACGCTAAAAGAAACAATTCCTTGGGCAATCGCGGTGAGTAGTGAAAAAGCGCGTTCTGAAGGAATTATTAATCCAGTATTATTAGAAGTAAAACGGCAACTGAAGGGGCAGATTAGCGTTTTTTCTGGGGAAGAGTTCCCCGTGCAGCCAGATGTTGATTTGACGGGCTATGTTGATTTTTTAATTAGTCGCTCTCCCGAACAATTATTTATTAAAGCCCCGGTGATAGTTTTGGTGGAAGCGAAGAAAGAAGACCTGAAACCTGCCCTGGGGCAATGTTTAGCAGAGATGGTGGCAGCTCAACGCTTTAATCAACAGAAGCAGCAGCAGATTTCGACGATTTACGGAACCGTGACAAGTGGTACAGTGTGGCGGTTTCTCAAACTAGAAGGGCAGTCTGTTGTAATCGACTTGACAGATTATCCACTGCCACCAGTTGAGCAAATTTTGGGATTTTTGGTTTGGATGGTGCAGAATAGTTGATAGACCTATCACCCTAAAGGTTAGGATTATTTGAAGTTGGGACAGATTTAAGGACTGAAACGACCCTATCATATCATGTCCGGTTGAATACCCATAATTAGGGTGAGGGAGAGATGGGGTGAGGGGGAAATGGGGAGAAGTTTTTATTATGGGTGATTTGCCGGACATCATATAACAATAAGCTTTCATGCATTGACAGCGGTTTTCAAGTTCTACCAAATCCGGGTTAGCTACCCCCGTTATAAACCAGTCCGCGCAGGCGGACTTTGTTCGTGTAGCAGCGATTTCAATCGCCGTGGCAAAAGGGGGTAATAAAGGCAGATTTGGTATTAGTAGACTACAGAACATGATTGAGCTGAAAGGCAAGCGGATACTTTGTATTCCATAAACGTGAAAAGTGCTGTAAGTTGGAAATGGGTACATTGCTTCCCCTGCTCCCTCTGCTTCCTACCCCTCCACAGCCCCTAGCCGCTTGAGTGTGGCTTTCTGGGCATCTGTTAAACCTGTAATCTGAGTAATATTCATTCCTTGATAAGGGGGTTGAGATTTGAGGGTTTTCTGACACTCTCCTGTATTCACATCCCAAACCTTAATCGTTTCATCGGAACTGCCACTCGCCAAGGTTTGACCATCGGCACTCCAGGCGACGAACCCAACCCAATTGCTGTGTCCCCGTAAGGTGTTAAGGCATTCACCGGTGTGGGTATCCCATAGTTTTATGGTTTGGTCATGAGACCCTGTAGCTAGGAGGCATCCCTGCCGATTCCATGCGACTGAGGAAATGGAATTGGTATGTCCAGACAAGGTTTTCAGGCATTCACCCCTATGGATATCCCATAGTTTTATCGTTTGGTCAGAACTGCCAGATGCTAGGGTGCGTCCGTCGGGACTCCATGCCACTGACCAGATGATATGGTGATGCCCAGACAAGGTTTTCAGGCATTCTCCCGTATGAATATCCCATAGTTTTATCGTTTGGTCAGAACTACAAGATGCCAGGGTGCGTCCATCGGGACTCCAGGCGACTGACCAGATGATATTGCTATGCCCCCGTAAGGTTTTCAGGCAATTCCCCCTGTCCGTATCCCACAGTTTTATGGTTTGGTCATAACTCCCCGACGCCAAGATGCGTCCATCAGGACTCCACGCCACAGATGAGACGACATGGGAATGCCCCACCAAGGTTTTGAGACATTCACCCCTGTCCGCGTCCCACAGCTTGATGGTTTGGTCGGCGCTACCGGACGCCAGAATCGGTTTATTGGGACTCCAGACGACTGACCAAACCCAATTACTGTGTCCCTGGAGGGTTTTCAGACACTCACCCGTCGTCCTATCCCACAGCTTCACGGTTTTGTCGTTACTGCTACTGGCAAGGGTTTGCCCATCCTGACTCCAAGCGACGGATAAGGCTGAATCAAGGTATCCTTGCCAGGTTTTCCGGCATTGACCCGTGCGGGTATCCCACAGTTTCACAGTTTGGTCAGCGCTACCGGAGGCGAGGGTCTGTTTATCGGGACTCCAGGTGACTGACCAAATCCAATTCCTTTGTCCCTGGAGCGTTTTCAGACATTTCCCTGTGTGAGTATCCCATAGTTTGACGGTTTGGTCATGAGACCCGGAGGCGAGTAGGCGCCCATCGGGATGCCATGCGATTGACCAAATCCAATCCCGGTGTCCCTGGAGGGTGTTCCGACATTCACCGTTGCGAGTATCCCAGAGCTTGATGGTTTGGTCGGAACTGCTAGAGGCGAGGGTATATCCATCGGGATTCCAGGCGACAGACCAAATCCAATCCTGGTGTCCTAGGAGGGTGTTCAGACAGGTACCGCTGTGGGTATCCCAGAGTTTGATAGTTTGGTCAGCACTACCCGAGGCGAGATGGTGTCCCTGGGGACTCCAGGCGACTGAGCAGACGATGTGAGTATGTCCCTGCAAGGTATTCAGGCATTCACCGGTGTGGATATCCCAGAGTTTCACGGTTTGGTCATTACTGCTAGACGCGAGAATTTGTCCATCGGGATGCCATGCGACGGATAAGACCCAATCCTGGTGTCCTTGGAGGGTTTTTAGACATCGACCGGTGCGCGTATCCCAGAGTTTGATGGTTTTGTCACTACTGCTAGTGGCGAGGGTTTGTCCATCGGGACTCCATGCCACTGACCAGACTAGATTACTATGTCCCTGAAGCGTTAACCAGGGTTGACCATCGCTCACCCGCCACAGACGCACGTCTGGAGTATTATCGCCTGTGGCTAACTGTTGACCATCGGGACTGAACGCGGCTGAGATAACACCGCCGAGGGTTTGGGCAAAGACGGATTTATCCAGATGGCAATAGCTGAAATTTACGCCCGGTAAGGGGGTGGTTTGCAGGTCAGCATGGCGAAGGGTTAAAGGAGAAACGTCATAGTCGGTTAAGTCCAGGGGCAGATTGACGCAGAGGTTAAGTAGGTTCCCCCCACCATAACCCGATAAGCCCAGCGTTGACCGTCGCAGGACTTCCAGAATGTCCTGGATGTGCTGTTGTTGGGCTAAGGTTGACCGGAAGCGGGTCTGGAATCGGTTGGCGATGGGGTTTATGATGAGCCGGATTTGACTGTCTCGGATATCGTCTTTAACCGTGGTTTTGATTAGGGCGTGGGTGAGAAACAGAGACAGGGTTTTGGTCAGGAGTTCTTGGCTGATGCGATTAATTAAGCAGTCAGTAACATACTCCATGACTACGGGTTGCTGGGTGTAAGTCTCAGCTTGTTTCTCGACGAGTGAGCGTCCATTTAAGGTTTCTAGGGCTTCCCAGAGTTCTGCTTTGGAAACCGGGGGGAGGATATCGGCAGCTAATTCAGTAATTGATGTCCATTCCCGGTTAATCGCCAACCAGTACATGATGGTTGTTTCTAAGGGGGAGAGGCGTTCAAACTGTTGGTTGAGGAGGCGGCGGATGCCGTTGAAAATTAGGGTATTATGTTGTAAAAAGTTGTCAATTTTGCTTTCAAATAGGTCTTGAATTGAGGTGGCAACGATGTTCAATGCCAGAGGATTACCGTTATAGTGTTGGATGAGTTGTTCCTTGTCGGTGTCTGTGCCGAAAAGTCCTTTGGCGGTTAATAATTCCTGGGCTTCTGACTGTAAGCCAGAGAGTCGATAGGTGCGTACTGGTAATTTTACCCCTTCCAGGGCAGCAATTTCTGGGGGTTTTTCTCGGCTGGTGAGGATTAAGCAACTGGTGTGGGCGGTTTGTCCAATGACGCGAAATAGTTCTCCATATCCTTCATAGCCGATGCGATACTCTCCAGGGGAACCGGGCTGTAAAATTGTCTCTAGATTATCCAGGATGATTAAGCCGCGTGAGGTGCGTAAGTAAGGCAGGAGTTGCCGGATTTCACCCTGGGTGTCTTGTTGACAGGAGAGAAATTGTATCAGTTCTTGCAGTAGGGAGTTTAAGGGTGGGGCGTTTCGCAGACTGCGCCAGATGATGCAATCAAATTTAAACTGAACCTGTTGTGCCAGTTTGATGGCTAAAGCGGTTTTGCCGATTCCCCCCATACCTAATACTGTCACCAGACGGCAACGGTCTTGGGTTAACCATTGTCGCAGGGTGGCAAGTTCTGTGGTGCGTCCATAGAATTGGGTGACATCCATGGCGTCATCCCAGTCGGCGCGGGGCGGGTTGAGGGATAGCGGGGGTGGGGAGGTTGTGGGTAAGGGGGGACTGGTTGAAGTAGCGATTTGCCGCTTGAGTGCGGCTTGAAAGTTGATTTTACTGACAGGTTCTCCCCAGGCTTGTCCGAGACGTTTCCAGAGTTTGGGACCCACATCGCGCTTGAGGTAGCTGATGGCATAGCCAGAGGATTCGGCTATCTGTTCGTAGGTTTGGTTTTGCAGTGAACCCAGGAGGATGGCGGTCTCGACTTCACTGAGTCCTCTGCCTGTGAAGGCACGAATCGTTGCGTTGACGACTTCTAGGGCTTGATCACTATTCATGTTTACCACCCACATTCCCACACTTGTGAGCTGATTATACCTGAACTGACCTGAACTTTTTGGGGAAATTTTGTTTTTACAGGATTTCTGATTTTTATCTGAAGAATAGATTTTTTTCAATGGGAGGTATGGGCGGGCAAGTTCAGGGGGTTTGGGGGAGTTGACCTGACTTTAGCTGAACTGACTTTTTCTGGAAGTCCAGAACTTTACTGTAACGACAGGGTAAAGGTATCAGCTTATGCTTCTTAGTTATTGATTCCTATTGACCGTTACTGAATCAGGTAATAAACTCAACACTTTCAGGAGGAACTAACATGGCTAACGAACTTACCCCAAATGCTCCTAACAATCCCTCAGAAAGTGCATCGCAAGAGGCACTTCAAAAACAAGCGGCACAAAAGGTATTTCAACAGGGGGAAGATATTCAGGCGATGGCAGAGTCACAAATTGAGAAGTCAAGGAATGAAATTTCGCGCTTTGATGATAATAATGGTTTTCCCAAACTCGACGACAAAATACAAACAAAGGCAACGCAACTCCTAGGTGAAATTCCTTTTGAAAATATTATTGGTGCTCCCCTTGCTGCTGCTGTCAAAGCGCAAGGTTTAGCTGCACGAGAAACTGTTGAGTTTATTCAGGCTATTGGTTTTGATTCAGAGGGAGAGGGTGCCGATAAGAAAAACAAAACAAGAACAATCGAATTTAATTACAAAAAAACGAATGATCAGGGTGAGGCACAAGATGCAACTTTAGTTGTTCCTCTATTGACAATTGTGCCTATACCTTATCTGAGTATTGATAGTATGACAATTGGATTTACAGCAAAAATAAATGCAAAAAGTGAAGCAACAAAAACAGACACTAATAAGCTAGATGCAAACGCTCAAGCAAGTACAAATATTAATTATTGGGCAGTTAAAGCTAACTTCTCCGCAGGTGTTTCTAGCAAGCGGGAATCAAAAGCAGCGCAGACTTCATCATATTCTGTTGAATACACGATGGATGTTAATGTTCATGCAACGAATACAGATATGCCAAAAGGATTACAGACGGTCTTGGGCATACTTAGTGAGAGTATTATTGATAAAACACAACAGAAAGGTACTCAGACTCCTTAATCCTTTCTCCAAAAACTTACACTGAGATGGTTAATTAAAATAAATAAATAACCTCAGTGTATTTTGCTTGATGTTAAGTAGTCGGACAGAAGTTTGTGGCACTATGGGAAATTTTGTTGCTCAAATTGTTTTGCATCAAAAGTGGCATTTTTTTGCGGTCTTGACAGATTACCGTTTATTTATGTCCGACTACTTAGTTTAATTATCTGTATCTTAATTAGATACCAAAGTGATAAAACTACAACAAGTAATTAGTGCAATATTTAGAGACATTACCAAAGCAAAAATCATAGCAGATGCTCACTCTGGTAAAATGGCTGAATCTTATAAAGAAAATGATATGTTGTCACTATTATCAATTCCAGATATTCATCTGTCTGAGGTTGAAATTGAACTAAAATTTGCCATAGCAGATGTTTCATTAGATAAAGATGATGATAATAATAAAATTATTCAAGATATAGTTGAATCCTATAGCGAAGAAATAGTTATAACCTTGACTAAAAGTATTTTAAATACGATTTCTAAACTAGAAGGCTTAAATAAACCTGAATTCTTGAGTCAAGATTTAAGCCAAAAGCTTCATTATACGGATTCTATTACTAATCTTCATGCTGACTTGATTCATTCCTTTAAAGCACAACCTGAAAATTTTTCAGGTATAGTTGAGCAGGTCGATAAAGAAGTTAAAGACTTAAATGAAATTATTGTCCAGCTAAAAGGAATTGCTCAAATGAGTTTGGCTAGACAAGCCTTAGAACAAAAACTTTTTTCTGCTGATTTTAAAGATATAATTAAAACTGAACTAATTGATTATTTAAAGACGCAGGAGCCAGTGTTGAGAGATGTCAACAGCGAGTCGAGTAAGCAAATTGTGTTAACAGGCATTTATTCTATTTTAGATAAAAACATATTTAACTATACTGAACTGGATCAATATATTGAAACTTTACTCGGTTGTTTTTTAAACGAAAAAACAGGTAAAAATCAAAGAAGAAAAAAAAGACAAACTACAATTATTCAAGAAATAAGAAAAAGTATTGAATTAGAAATTGAGAATTTGCTATCGAATATACTCAGTAAAATTGAAGCTATTGCTGAATCTGACGACGACTATACTGTAAGCGTTTATGTCACCAATGAAAAACTAGCAGAAATTCCTGAATCGGCGATTTCTTCTATCAAAATTAAAACGGAAAAGAATAATGATAGTTTCCCCTATAGTGAATGATGCTAATGTGATACGGTTAAACATAGAATCATAGTCTTTTAACTATCCATATAAAATTCTATTTTTTAACCGAGTGTTAATCTATACTCTATCTAAACAAACTTTGGAAATTAATTGGAAAAATGAGTGACGAAGGCAAAGAACAAGACTTACTAGAATTTCGATATCTTTTAGGCGCTCCTTTAGCAGCGCTTATAGAAGCAGAACGCCAAGCCGCTATAGCGACAACCGAATTTATCAAAGAAATAGGCTTTCAACCCGTATCCAGTGGTCAAGAAAAATCTCAACTACCAGCGAATGCTTCTACGCCATCAGCCGAGCAGTCGATCAAAGAATTGGGATTCAATTTTGGTAATCTCCGAATGATTACCTTTCTCTATTCTAGTAGAGATGATAAAGGTGTACAAAAAATAAATACAATCCAGATTCCCCTCTTATCTTTAATACCAATTCCCATGCTTCAAATCAAGCAGGCTAATTTTGAGTTCTATGCTGAGATTTCTGAGATCCGTCCGGGTGAAATCCTCAAATCCGATGATCAAGGTAACCCAACGCCAATCCCCTTGGAACCTCAGCCTGTAACTCTCATGACAAAAATGGGGATAGCCCCTAGAGAAAAGGTACGCCATCGTTATCAACGGAGAAATATGAAAGTAAACCTCACAGTTGAACGCTCAGATATGCCATCTGGTTTGTTACAGTTGCATAACTTAATGCCTCAGATGATTCAGGTATCGTCAGGGCAAGATATACAAGATAAGCAAGAATAGTAGATTTTGACTCCTGTAGTTTTGCCCTTGTAGATAAGAAGAGAGAAACATCCCTATGAATACTCAAACCCAAAGCGCTCCTGGCTTACCTTGTCCAGAATGCAACTTTCGTATCCCTATGTATATTGAATTACTTTTGTCTGGTAGTCCCATCCATTGTCCGGCTTGTGGCTTAAAGCTAACCGTTGATCGAGAAAAATCCTCTGAGAGTATCGCCGCTTTAGAGAAACTTGATTTGGGGCTGAAGCAGGCGCAAGAACGGATAGATGAGGCAAAAAGGAACTATTCATGAGTACATCTCAGTCATGTGAATTCTAAATTTAAAGAGGTAAAATGATGGAAGAAGTACGCCTAAATTATGGTAATCAAGTATTAGAGCTTAAAAAAAGCGAGGATTTGATTGCCATCAAGCCACAACCAGGGCATATGCAAGAGGCTTTGTCGGCGATCAACTCCACGGTTGCTACTGGCGGAGTCGAACCAACAGCTCTTGGAGGATACATTCTTGTTAAATCAGAGGATGTTCCTGAAAGAGTAGACGATCAGCTAGATGCTTTACGACAAAACAACGCCGTTGATGTTGGCACCCACGTTTTCTATTCTTCTGATGATAAAGTCGCTTTTATCCCCAGTGGGGAATTATATGTAATTTGCGCTAACAACGCTCAACTTGAAGACTGCCAACAGCTTTTTGAAGAGCAAAAGTTAGAGTTTATTGAGGCGCGAGATGAGCATGAGTTTATTGTTCGGTTGACTCCTGGATCGGAGAACCCGATTAAAGTCGCGGCAGCTTTACAGCAATCCCCTTTAATAGAAGTGGCTGAGCCAGAGTTAATTACTGCTCCTAACTTACATGACTTTATCATTCCATCTGTAAAACGGTTTACCGACCAGTGGCACTTGCAAAATTTAGGTAGACATGGCAACACATCTATGGGATTTTTGCAGGGTGCTGATGCGCGAGTCGTTGAAGCTTGGAAACAATCCCAAACCTTGGGTTCATCAGAGGTTATTGTTGCTGTCATTGATGATGGCTTTGACCTCAGCCATCCAGCTTTTTCTGATAGAAATAAGTTAGTGAAGCCTTGGGATTTTACACGGGAGAACGAAGAGCCTATACCCAATTATCAGAACCAAGACTGGCACGGAACAGCATGTGCTGGAGTAGCCGTAGGAAGCTCTATGAGCGAGATTCTAGGTGCAGCTCCGAATTGTCGGCTAATGCCGATTCGTTGGGGAGGTTCTCTCTCAGATAGTCAGGTTGAAGCATGGTTTAACTACGTTCAAAAACAAGGCGCGTGGGTTGTTAGTTGTAGTTGGGGAGCAAAAGCGCGTAACTTTCCCTTATCAACCCGCATATTACGAGCAATTGCTCGATGTGCTAGGGAAGGGCGAAATGGCTTGGGTTGTGTTATCTGCTTCGCAGCCGGGAACGACAATCGTCATATCAACGATCCGGCATCAGGAAGTGTGAATGGTTTTGCGATTCATCCAGATGTGATTGCGGTGGCTGCATCCACGAGTCGAGATCAAAAAGCAGACTATTCCAACTACGGTTCAGAAATATCGGTTTGCGCCCCCTCTAGTGGTGCCGGGGGATGGAGGATTACAACCTCCGATGTTAGGGGAACCTACATTGACCAATCTGGTAACAAGCGAGGTGCTGGATACAGCCAAGGTCAAGGATACACCAATGGTTTTGATAGGAGTGGTTTTGGTGGAACATCAAGTGCATGTCCACTGGTTGCAGGTATTTGCGCCTTACTTTTTTCTATCAAACCTGATTTGACGAGTCAGCAAGTAAAAGACTTGATTCAAAAAACGGCTCGACGGATAGGCGATGGAGCATCTTTTGATCCTCAAGGGCACTCGCCTTACTATGGTTACGGATGTATTGATGCTGCTAGTGCAGCTCAGGCAATACTTTCAGAAATAACGAAACAGGTGGATGAAAACAGCGATGATGATAGTGATGTTTTAGAGATGGCGCAAGAAACAGCATTCGCAGGAGCGTAAGGAAGAGATCAAGTCAGAGGAGAAAGAAAGATAATGCCACAAGGAAACTACGCATATCACCAGGCAAATGTACCTGGGGATGCAAGCCTCAGCCCCACTAATGTAGTGTATACAGCAGTGAATGCAGGTGGTCTAAATGAGCTAGACAAAATTGCGAGATTTGCCCTAGCAGCAGCACATTCTGGGCAATATGCAGGAACTCATAGAGAGCAGCATTTTATCTCACAGAGAACAGTGGCGGTTGCTCGTTATAATGGTGAGCTTTTCATAGCAGCTAATGATTTGTGGAATGATGATGTCGAGGATGTTGGTAGTACCATGCAGCGCGTGGAGCATGAGCTACGCAATCAAGGCATTGGAGGAAGAATCCGTTTCATTCCTAACCGCTATGGATATCGAGATCGTAGTTGCCATGCTGAGGTTCAGATTGTAAATTATTTTTTCAGTAGAGCATGGCGATTATATAATGACACGATTGGTGTCTCCAAGCCCTGCTGTTTACAATGCGCGAATAAGCTTGACCAAGTTAGAATTCTGTATTCATATTGGCACGATCAAAATGTCGGTCATAATTATATTGTAGCCATGCCTAATCGTTCGTGGTGGTGAATTCTAGGGGTAAGAAAAATCTGAGGTTCTTTCTTAAAGAGCGAGGCTAAATCTATCCCAAGTTTATGTAGCGCCTCTTCAGTATTTAATTTCAGTACTGTAAAACTCTATTTTACGTCAAATGAATGGAGGGTTAGAATATGTGGGATAAAGAATCGTTTGCAGCGAATATCCGCACTAATTGGCAAAATATAGTTAAAACGAAACCAAAGAATTACGACAAAAAAATTAGGGCTATTTACAGAACAGTAGAGAAGATACCAAAGCTATCAACAAATTTTCAAATCAAAGAAGATGATGAAATAAATGTCAACATTGAATATGCTTGGTTCTTTTATGAAATAGGTAGTAGAAATAGCTTAGGCAGCCTGATAATAGGGCCGGAAACCATAAGACAACGGCAATATATTTTATCAAGTTTTGGCATATCAGCATACAAACCCTACCTGGCTACAGTAGACAACCAAAAAAAAAGCGAAGAATGCCGAGCATGCAGATATAAATCTTGGTGGAGTACTTTCTGAAGAAAACTGGTGGCCTTTATTTAATGATGCTTGGGTTATTGGAGGAGCGCATAATTTCATCACTTTTTACTTACATACACCTGGGTCTTATGAGAATTGGTTAAAAGATGAAACTATATGGGACTCATCAGAAAAGCGGCCTAGGGTATTGGGTAGAGAATTAATAGCATTGTACACTTTTGGCTATAGAAGAATAAATCATAGTCAGGAAAAAGTATTGGGATTATGTTTCGCTCCTTGCAATCGAAACCAAGCTATGCAGGCAAATTTTGGTAAAATCTGTACTGAGGTAGAAAAATTTAAAAGCAGTCAACAAATAAAGGACTTACTCGAATACCAAATGAATCAATATGATAACTATGATTATGCCGCTTTCAATCCTAAAATTATGTTCAGGTTTGAAGTTATCGAAACAATACCAGCATACGAGGAAGCAATGATTGAGAGTATTCATTGTATTTATGAAATTAACAATGGAATGCTCTTGTTATGTCAATCTCCTGAAAATCGAAAAGGTAATTACTTAAAAGTTAGGACTAATTCCAGGATAACAAAGAAAATGACCGGATTCCGAACGGAAACACTAGATAATGTTCAAATGTTTCTAATGGTTCATCAAGATATTATTTTTCAATCATCTCTAGTGCGTCGTAAATATTGAGACAAGCAGGATAAATAGAATAATTATAGCTTTAAGGATGACACCACTAGCAATCGCACCGTTTCCTTGGCGTTCATCCACTGTCACCAGAGGACAATTTAGATTCAGTGCCAATGCAATATACAGCGAGTCATACAAAGCTAATTGATAACTCAAACCAATTATTAACACACTCCAGCAAACAAAATTCTGGGATACACAACTGATCCCCTTGATACATCCAAGTGACTAAGACTCGTGCTTCTGGCGTATAAGTTTGGGTAATGGCGTACTGAATCACTACACTAGCATCCACTACATAGATTGCCACTAGCGGACTCGATCCTCTCGCAATAATTTAGTCGTGCTGGGAGATCCGGGAGGTGGTGTCCATCTCAAACGATCCATCGCCGCTAAAACCTCTTCAATAGAGCGCGTATTCCTTGATTGTTGCCACCAGTTGTGCAACCTTTCCTCCACCACTTCCGTAATCAAGGCTTTGATATCATCAATCGTCATGTCTACTATTTTTGCTGATTCCATGCTGGGCTTCTCCAAGTTCTCCGATTAACTATTCTGGCATTGTAGGCGATCGCCTGTTGATTAGGTTGAAGAGTAAGGGAGTACGATCGCTCTTTTCCCTAAATGCGATCGCCTCACCTCAAGCATACAACCTTTAACCCAAGTCAGATTAAGATTCTAGCCATTACTTCCACGCGATCGCTACCTCATTGGTGTGATAAAAGGGCGCACATTTGAAGTCATCGCCAGGGCGAGCGCTCTCTTTTCAACCCAAAACCTTCTCGACTACAATTCAACCATCTACGCCACAGCAAAACCCGTATACTTTCTCACTCCCGGCTCGTGAAATCCTAACACAATCTCTTCTTTCGGAATACCTGCTTCTACTAATTCATTCGCAATACCATCTTCTGTGCCATCCCGTTGCACCCAAACCTTCCCCTCAATAATATTGACGTGAATCAGACAACCATGAATACGCCTCTTATTCCCCCAACCATAAGAAACAATAATGTATTGGTCTGTTTCTGAGTCAAAAACTGCTTGATTCTCCACCTCAACATTGGCATAGTCAATATTGACATATCGCTTCAACACAGTCCGAATAATCTGGCGGTAAGTCTCTAATCTATCCATTTTACAATTACTTCGCTGTCCGGGTCAAAAACTACAATTTTAAGCAATCGCTTCTCTAATAAATACCTGCCGATAACTTCCTCAAATAAATCATAAAAAATTAGTTCACGAATCGCTAAATAAAGAATTCTATCTGGCTCAACCAACTCCAGAGCATTTTCATACAAAATGTATTGTCCTAAAGCATTCCTTAAATCTTCAATTTCCGAAGCACCAATAAAGCTTTTAATTTCCACCGCTATCTTTCGGTCTTGCTTCTGAGCCGCCAGGAATTTCTCAGCCCCCAAGTCTACAAACATATCCTTTTTACCCACTTTCAAGGTAAGAGAATCATGGGTAATTGTCCATTGATCCTTAATCAAAGCATTTTTAACACTATCGTGATAGATATCTTTAGCTGGCACGCTGGTTAACCTGAGTACTATAGCTCTACCGTCAGTATAAATAATTTAAACCCACAGTGGCTGATTGCGATTTTACCCTTGGCGTGTCCTCAGACGTCCTAGGTTTTTTTAAATGCGATCGCCTCACCCCAAAGATACAAGCCATAACCCAAAGCCGATTAAGACTCTAGCCATCACTTCCACGCGATCGCTCCTTTGATGACTGATCCTTCTGCTACTAGCGACTAGAATAGATTAAACCCCCGAATGCTCCCAAAAAATAGCCCATGCAAGTTACCTTCGAGCTACCTGATGAAGTTGTCACTCAGCTTCAACCCTTTGAAGATCAGCTACCGCAAATCATCGCGTTAGGGTTGCGAGAATTTAATGCCATTACTCAAGACGGTTTTTCCGGGATGGCTGAAGTCTGGGAATTTTTGGCAAGTCTTCCTAACCCTGAAGCCATTATTGCGCTACGTCCCTCAGAAGCTTTACAAACTCAGTTATCTACGCTACTAGAGAAAAATCAGACAGTGGGTTTGACCCCGACAGAGGAACAGCTATGGCAACATTATCAATATTTAGAGCATATCGTCAGAATGGCTAAAGCTAGAGCATTTTTGAAGCTTAAGGATGCTCACGCCTAATGAGCAAAACCTATATTCCTGTCGTTCTACGCAAACAGGTTTATGAACGAGCCAAGGGATGTTGTGAATATTGTCTGATTCCTGATAGGGCTACATTTGCGCCCCATGAGATTGATCATATTATTGCAGAAAAACATGGTGGACGGACTGAAGCGGAAAATTTAGCTCTATCTTGTACGCTGTGTAACAAACACAAGGGAAGTGATCTGGCTTCAGTTGATCCAGAAACTGGAGAAATTGTCCCCTTGTACCATCCTCGTTTAAATCAATGGAATGAGCATTTTCGTCTGAGTGGGGCTGAATTTGTGCCTTTAACTGGCGCAGGTCGAGTTACAATTCAACTATTGCAGTTGAACCGTAAAGACAGAATTGAGGAGCGTCAGCTACTATTAGAGGCAGGAATAATTGAGCGAGCGCCAGATCAATAGAGACGCTGAAACGGCACTAGCATCCACTCCATAAATTGCCATTAGCGGACTCGATCCTCCCGTAATAATTCAGTCGTGCTGGGAGATCTTTGAGGTGGTGTCCATCTCAAACGATCCATAGCCGCTAAAACCTCTTCAATAGAGCGAGTATCCCTTGATTGTTGCCACCAGTTGTACAACCTTTCATCCACCACTTCGGTAATCAAGGCTTTGATGTCATCAATCGTCATATCTACTATTTTTGCTGATGCCATGCTAGACTTCTCCAATTTCTTCTATTAACTATTCTGGCATTGTCGGTGATCGCCTGTAGATTGAGAGTGAGGACGTGCATTAGCTTTGGTGATGAGGACGTGCGATCGCTCTTTTCCCTAAGTGCGATCGCCTCACCTCAATGATACAAGCCACAACCCAAATCCGATTAAGACTCTAACCATCACTTCCACGCGATCGCTACCTCTGGAATTCCCCAACCATCCAATCTGCCAACTCTAAACCTGGCACTTTACCAAAATCCCGTTGATTGCGTGTAACCACTATCCCGTTCACACAAAGAGCGATCGCTGCTCTCCATCAAAGTAACAGGTTCTAGAAGTTATAATCTACACAAAAGTAGTGAAGTTGGGGGGAAAATTATCATGAGTTCAACCATCACTACCCCACTGGCTGAGTTTTTATCTCAAGCCAATATTGAATCGTCTCCAGCATGGGAACTCATCAATGGGTGTGTGATCCAAAAACCAATGCCAACCCTCTTTCACTCGCGCCTACAACGCAATCTGGTTAATTATATTAACAGTCATACAGACGAGTTTGAAGCCGTGCAAGAGCTACGCTGTTTGGTGCCTCCTTACTCGCCAGTGCCTGATATTTCTATTATTGCGATCGCTCGTCTTCCTGACCAAGACGGGCCATTCGATGGCGCACCGGATTGGCTAATTGAAATTCGCTCCCCTGATCAAACAGTAATACTCACTTAGCGATCGCTATTTCATCGATTTTCAGGAAAGCGATCGCATCATCTCTGGAACCCAATAGTAATGTGCGATCGCTCTTTTCCATAAGTGCGATCGCCTCACACCAAGGATACAACCCTTAACTCAAATGACTGGGGTGACACAGCTAAAATGGTGGAATAGATTTTGCCGTTAAGTTGGGCGCTCATTGGTGTGATAAAAGGGCGCACGGAGCGTGCGCCCCTACAATGCTAATCTATGTAATTAGAAGAGAAAAGTTCTTGAAGGAGAGAATCAATGACATGGCAAGAATTGCAAAACCAAGCATTGCAATTACCCATCAGCGATCGCTGGCGTTTAGTTCAGTCTTTGTTGACTTCAATTCAACAAGAAACTCTATCATCGATATCTCCAAGCTTCAGTGCAGTACCCATGACGGAGCTTGATCCTTGGACTCAACGTTTACTGGGTGTTATTCAGCTAAGTCCAGAGGATGCCAACGAGTCCTACATTGATTATCTGGAGACAAAATACCAGTGAGACGGGTGTTATTTGATAGTGATATCTTACTTGATGTTATTGCTCAACATTGATAAGTTTCAAGGAGACTTCAACGCCCAAGCCAGAAATCGCTCAGTGTAGTACAATGCCAACTGATTACTCACGCCATTAAAAACCGAATCAAAAGCATGTTCAGCCCAGGGAATTTCTAACCAAACAGCACAATTCCCAGCCGCTTGTAATTGCTCGTAGAGTTGGCGTCCAAACTTTACCTTAATGATATGATCTCGACCCGCGTAAACCAAGAACGTAGGAGGCAGATCGGATTTAATATAACCAATAGGAGAAGCTTCCTGATAAAGTTCTGGTACTTCATCCGGTGTTCCTGCTAAAAAGGCGCGGAGAATCGCCCGAATGTTGAGCGGGTCAGGAAAGGGCAAGTCATGGTATCCTTCTTTTAAATCAACAGGTCCGTAGTAATTCACCACAGCCCGAATCGGCATCGTCTCTAGATGATAAGCCGCAAGTGCTGCTAGTTGCGCCCCTGATGATCGCCCCATGAGAGCAATTCGTTCCGTATCAATTTCTAACTCATGAGCATGGCTTTGGATATAGGATAGAGCCGCCTGTACATCCTCAAGTTGAGCCGGAAAGTGATACTGGGGAGCATGGCGATAATCAATCGCAATTACAGAGTAGCCCTGATTTGCCATATAGCAATTGAATGTATCATTGTTATCGGGAGTCCCAAATTGCCATGCCCCACCATAGATTGTAATAATCGCCGGATACTTGCCAGTAGTCAACGGTCGGTAAACATTGAGTTTAAGGTTTACCCCATCCGGCTGAGAAAATATAATCCCTCGGTCAATGCGAACCTCCCCGATCTGCTGAAAGCAGCAGCGCTTCGCTATCGCAATCCCCCGAAACGCATCTGCTAAAATAAAAGGCTGGGGACGCATGGGTGTTGGTGCATCCTGATGAATTGTTGCCAAATCGTCTACACCTAAAACTTGCTGCATTTGAGCCGCAATTCGTGCATTCGCCCCTGGAAACTGAATTAACGGCAAAAGGCTGAGGATTAAACCAATCAGGCTACAGATTACTGCCACCTTGTACAGCCCGCCTTTGTGTAGGTTTAAGATAACCAGCATTAGTGCGATCGCATTAACACCCAGCAGCCAAGGACTCACTTCTGGCGCAGCCACGGCTAGCGGTAACATCCAAAATTTAGGTGCTGGGACAATCACCCAGAGACTAAGAAACAATCCTACTCCACTCAGGAACAAAGGCAAGAACAGCGAGAGTAGGAACATCCCTAACAAAATCAGTGCTGTTTTCCCTTTGATGTTTTGCCGCTTGCTTTTGTTCCAGTTAGCTTGGAGCATGGAGTGAGAAATCGATGATTACACTCTCATCCTACATCGGCTATATAAAACTAATACAATTCCGGACATATATATAATATCGGCTAATATCAGGAAACGTCGATAAAATCATTGTACTCGCTCATCCTCTACAGACACAGAAGTTTTGACTTCATTTATAACGCTCACTGAGCGATTCAACTGACGCTCCAACTGAACCGATTTTCCTCGAAGTAATTCTCTAGCGCAATCGCTGTCTACGGGTTTTGAGAATAAAAATCCTTGACCATAATGACATTGCAACGCCACTAAAGGCGAAACTTGTTCTAATAACTCAATTCCCTCAGCAACCACATCCATACTCATAGTTCGGGCGAGGGTGATAATCGCTTGAACAATTTCCGAGTTTTCACCTAACGCACCAATCCGACTGATAAATGAGCGATCAATTTTCAACGTACTAATCGGAAAATTATGCAGGCGACTTAAGGAGGAATAGCCAGTGCCAAAGTCGTCAATACATAGATGAATTTGCCGTTTCTTTAATTCCAACAGTAAATCTTTGACCAGTTCCGGATTATCAATAACCACACTTTCCGTAATCTCCAACTTTAAACTGCCAACGGCAATATTGGTTTCCTCCAAGATTTGGTCAATTTGCGCCAATAAATCCGGTTGCATAAACTGTTTACAGGACAAATTAACATTCATCGTCAAGGGTTGGGGACTTTGAAATTGCTGCTGCCAAACACTGAGTTGGCGACAAGCTTCCCGCAGTATCCACCACCCCATGGGAATAATTAATCCGGTTTCTTCAGCGATGGGAATAAAGTCGGCGGGAAATACTAACCCGCGTTGCGGATGTTGCCAACGTAATAATGCTTCAAAGCCGGTAATTTGATGGGTGAGTAGGGAGACGATCGGTTGATAATGGACTTGAAATTCTTGCCGTTCGATCGCACGCCGCATGTCGGTTTCAATCTGTAATCGATCAACCGTGGGACTCAACATCTGGTTATCAAAGATGGCATAGCCCGGTTTGCCTTGGGAACGGGCGCGATGCATGGCGGTATTAGCGTTACGGAGTATCTCTTCAGCCGACAAAATTCTGCGATCGCGACTCGTATTTAGGGCAATGCCAATGCTGGTTGTCATGAACACGTCCCGCCCTTCCAGGTTAAAGGGTAATGTCAAAGTTTGCTCAATCGCATCTGCCACTTGAATGGCATCACAAACCCCCTGAATCCCCTCTAGCAGGATAGCAAACTCATCACCACCTAAACGGGCAACGGTATCCGTGGAACGCAAGCAGTTTTGTATGCGCTCTCCAAACTCTTGCAGCACTTGATCCCCTAAATGATTCCCCAAACTTTCGTTCACGACTTTGAAGCGATTGAGATTGAGTAACACCACGGCAAATCGATAGGATGGAGAATTCCCGTTCTCCCCTTGACCCGGTTGGGCGCGTCGTCCGGCTTGCTGCAAGCGATCCATGAATAAGGCGCGGTTCGCTAGTCCGGTGAGGCGATCATAAAAAGCATTAAACAATAATAGTTCTTCTGCTCGTTTGCGATCGGTAATATCTAAGGCATAAATGCGAATGCACTCAATTTCGGGAACGTAATGCAGGACTTGTTCGTAAACAATTTCCCCAATTTTTATCTCGCGTCTCAAGGAACTTTGCTGCTGCATCAACCGAATCATCGAGGGCATTTCTGCCAAAAATGGATGTTCAGCTTCACTATCTAATAATTCGGGCAACAAGCGCATGGCTTCTGGGTTGAGATAACGCACACGCCCTGCTAAATCAATTTCGACAATGGGATTGGGGGTCAATAGGGGAAACGAGGCTAAACGGGCTGTTTCTTGATGGGTGAGACAATGTTCGTTTTGATCCCGTCCGATGGCAAACAAGAAGTCAAGTTCACCGCTTTTCTTAAAAACCTGTTGGCTACGCCATTCTACCCAAAGTTCTTGACCCTCTTTGGTCAGGACTCCGGTTTGATGTACAGTGGGCGATTTTAATTCTGATTTTTCCCCACGGGTTTTGATTAATTTGGCAAAGGGTTTGCGGTCAACGTCTCGAAGAAACGTGGTCACAAAATCTGTTCCCCTCACTTCATCCAGGGTATAACCCAACGTTTCCAGTAATCTGGGATTCATCATCCGAGTTTTTCCCTGGGGGTCAATGGCGACAAAAAAGCCACCGTGGGTTTCGACTAAATTTTGATTAAATTCCTCTTGCTGGTGCAGTTGTTCCGTTAATTGTTGGCGTTCCATCACCAACCCCAACTGCATCGCGATCGCAGCCACCCATTCCATCCATTGGCGATCGCCCGGATGAGAGTGGCGGGTAAAAAATGTTAAGACAGCGAGTAAGCGATCATCGAGGAGAATGGGGATCGCGCCTCCAGCTTGAAACTCTTGCGGCTGATCCGTCGCGCTAACAAGAGTGAATTCGGCATCAGGATAAATCCCATCTGTCTTTGTTTGGTCAATCCACTCTGGCTGTTTTGATGTCCACACCCGTCCAGGTAAGCCGATATTGGGGGGAAATGTTAGCATTTCTCTGGTGCGTCGCAATGGTAGCAGATCACAGGGATCACCATACCAGGCTTGGCTACAGGTTAAACGACGAGAATCAGAAGTCGGAAGCCATGCTTCACCATAATCCCAATGGGTCACTTCACAGACGCGATGCAGCACCAGATCCAGTGCTGAGTGAAAATCTGGAACGTTGGTGATTGCCGGAATCAGAGATTGCAACAGACGGAGTTGTTCGGACATGCACTAAAATCCTTTTATCATCGAAAATCGGGGTTGGTAAGGGGACGAATGGAAACCCCTGTCATTTATGTATGGGGAGGCTTCCGCCGTGAGCGTCAGCGTTCGACGGCTCGACTGAGCGCTCGCCGAAGTCTGAGCGCTCACGCGGCTCTACTGAGCATCGCCGAACGTCCGAAGTCCGAACGGAATTCGCCCCCTTACATAGACAGCAGTCCGACAGGACTTCCTTAAAAGCTGTATCGGTATCCATCCTTCCCGTGTACATGACTGCAATATTTATGATTAATACCTTGAACTAAAGCATTGACTGTTGAGACATTGAAGCTACCTGTAGTTCGTACAGCGACACGACCAATGTAAGCTCCTATCTTTTTGCCTTTAGTCACAATCGCTTTGACGATATCGCCCGTCTGGAAGCCCTTAACAAACTTATTTCTGGGGACATAACGGACAGGAAATCCGTACTTATCAGTGCGACACATCTGGCGAGTACCATGACCCGTAGAAGTGATAGTGAGCGGCTTGTCTATCAACACCTGTAATTTATCTGGAGTTGATTTACCAACGCAGGCAGCATCCAGCCAATGAGTCTTGGGAAACTCTTGACGAGTACGATTAAATTTTGTCCTACCACCAGTTCCGGTTTCTACGGGTAGACCTGTTTCAGACAAAGCTCGATACAATGCCCATCGAGTTGAGTTGACAGCCGCCGCATCCTTTAATGGACGTTTGACTTGACCCAAGATTTGAGCAAGCAGATCAGGCTTTTTCTTCAGAAACTCTTCAATAGGCTTGTTTCCCTTTCTCTGGTTGCACTTAACACAGGACAGAGTAAGATTGCTGACTCGATTACTACCTCCCTTAGATTTGGGATGAATATGTTCTACCTCCAGGGGGACACCTTCTTTGCCACAGTAAACACATTGCCGCCCCCATTTGGTTAAGAGATATTGTCGCACCTCGTACCCTACCAATTCGCCCTGCTGATACTCTGTGCCAGATATTTCTGGGTTTTGCATCAGTTGGGTGTCGAATCGAACCAACTCCATTGAGATGGCACTGATTGGACAGAAACGCATCAGTCGATTAACCCAGGTTCTAGTTGTCAGCACTCGATGCTGGAGACTAGGAGCTAACCAACCATCAGGACGCTTGCGATTGTCAAAACGGGGTTTACGGTAACGGGTATGTCGATTTCGTCTCCCTTGCCGTAGGATACGGCGAGACTCCAAGGACTTTTTAATTGAGTAACCGCGATGATTTAATTCGGCTGCCCAAATTATTTTCTCGTTCTTGAGGATGGCAATCCCTGTTGTCCTGCTACCAGGATCTAGTTTAAGTCGATATTCTTGGTATACACTATTTGGTTTTTCCTCAACATTTTTGAGCATGATGGTAAACGGATAGCGTCGTAGCACAGCCGCTCTCCCGGATTTGAGAAACTTCCTCGCCCGTGCTGGATGACACGGATTAAGAGGTTTTCGGTTTTTATCTACAACAAGTACGAACATAAGTTTTAATCTCCTGTTTCCAGGGTAAAGTTTGCCTCGAAGTTGTTATTAGGCGGTACTTTTCCCAACACACTGGCTTAACCCTTGTACACCTGTTTAATGCTGGAATTTCAGTAGCTCAGGACTGGCACGTATCCCAAGGTGAGAACTTTAACTCTCCCTAATAACGGCTGCTAGAATGCTCTAGCCTTCTGGTCAGGTATGGGCAAATTCCAAGCCCCCGGAACCTATAGCCGTGGGGTTCCTGACAGATGCTTTCACAGGGCGCGATTGTCACCGATATTGATATCGATGTGAATAATCGCACTTGTTTGATGCTCTACGATAGATGCAACCCTTACATCCAGCCTCAGCTGGAAGATGTTGAGCCATAAGTCGGTTGGGTCAGATGTTGAGTTCCTCGTCTGCTCAGAGCGAGTTTTGACTGGGAAATGTTCTGTCTAGTTCCTAGCTGTCACTGACCTGGAAAATCGCCGTTGTTTGGTTATTGGCTCGGCGATCGCTCCTTATTTTGACTTAGCCCACCATTTGCTTATTTTCTATTGTTATGAATAATTCAGTATTTCTTTGTATGTTCAATCACTGGGTCAATTGATTTAAATCACAATTAAGCTGTGATGATTATATAGAAAACTACCTAAATCACCCTAACTTAACCCCGCAGAAATCTTAACTTTGATGAAGATAAACGGCGGGACGATTGAGTTCAAGACTTAATAAAAATTTCTCCTATTACTTCAATTATACGCCTTAAGACTGATGAAGTCTTGCCATTCAATCCTTATGCCAAGTTGCAGTAAGAAATAAGGTGTAAGAGAAAAGGAAATGATAACGGTGAGAGACGGACTTGATCTTAGGCTGGCTTGCTCGTTGAACCACTACAACTAGGGACACGACATGTCGTGTCCCTACTCTTCTATTATCCCTACAGTGCCACTGGCGTCGGACAAGTCACGTTAGTTCCGCCTAGCCCACAATACCCATTAGGATTCTTGGCTAAGTATTGCTGGTGATAGCCTTCTGCATAGTAGAACTCTGGAGCATCAACGATTTCTGTCGTGATTTCTCCATAACCCGCATTGCTCAGAGCTTTTTGATAGGCTTCTCGTGAGGCTTCTGCGAGTTTCCCTTGACTTTCGGAATAGGTATAAACTCCCGAACGATATTGAGTTCCCGTGTCATTTCCTTGGCGCATCCCTTGGGTGGGATTATGACTCTCCCAGAAAACTTTCAGCAATTGCTCATAAGTAATCACCTGCGGGTCAAATACGACGCGCACGACTTCATTGTGACCTGTCATCCCTGTACAGACTTCTTGATAGGTGGGATTAGGCGTTATCCCGCCTGCGTAACCCACAGCCGTAACAAACACTCCCTCTTGTTGCCAAAACTTGCGTTCAGCCCCCCAGAAACAGCCCATCCCAAACATTGCCATTTCCATACCATCGGGGTAAGGGGGTTTGAGAGGATTGCCGTTGACATAGTGGTTTGCTGGGACAGTTATGGGCTCTTCCCGCCCCGGTAACGCCTCTTCGGGTTTAGGTAAGCTGAGCTTTTTGCCAAATCCGCCAAATCCAAATAACACCATAGAATTACGACTCCGATTTTGCTGCCATATATTTACTTTACTTAATATTTTGGATTGGTGATTGGGGATTCGTCATTCGTCATCCGACAAGAAGCAAGCTACGTCATTCGTCCTTTGTTGATTAGGAAATCGCTCCCCCTGCTTCCTCTACTCCCCGGTTGTAAAGATTTGATGAAACGTCCTGATAGACACCGGAGTGAATGTAGTTTTGTAAAGACCCTGGGAAATTCCTGATAGCTGTCAGCCATCTGGCTGTGGGAGGCTTAATCTGGATTCCGAACCCAGAGCATTCTACCGATTGAGGTGCATACTACGATGATACTCCACTCACTTTGTGCAACGAACAATCCCCAAAAACCCTTAAAGCTGATCATTTGGGAACCGGCTGAAATAACTAACGAGCGCCTGAAACCCTTTTACTTCAAAACCAACTATCTTTGTGAGAATTTGACAGAAGCGATGCAGATTCTGGCTCAAATCCAGCATAGTAGTAGGGAGTTACTACCAGCAGCTTGATATCTTCCTGGTATGAATACCAGGGATTCTATCGGAATGTTAGATGGGGATGAAAGGTTCAATTTATTCATCTTCACCTTCCAATGTGGGTTGAATTGTGGCATGATTTTCCTAAATCCAAAAGTGAACAACCATGCAACCGAACTTGGCAAAACTTTTTTCGTGGCTATTCGGTTTCACCGCTTCGTCCCTGCTTTGTAGTGGTTTATCCGCTCAAGCCCAGACGCCAGACTCCGCCTACTATGGTTATATAACCGTTACTCCCTCTGACTCGACTCAATCTTCTGGCTCAGCGACCGATAATGCCCAGCCCACACTGGTTTTAGTTCAACCCCAAACTGTCGCCGCCGCCACTCCAGAGGTGGCACAAGTCCCTGTGATTAATCCCCTAAAAATACTGGGACGCAGTTATATCGGCGTAGGCGGGAATATTGGTCTGGATGGTGAGGAAACCAACTTAGGGGAAGGGTCTTTGGTTATTGTCACTAAAGCAGGGTTTACTGAGAATTTCTCCTTGCACAATGCGGTCATGTTTGGTGACGAAACCACTACAACCGTTGCCCTTAGCGCGAATTTTCCAATCAAGGCTCCAGTTACCGGACAAACGATTGTGATTCCTTTTGTTGGAGGAGGTGTGCTGCTGCAACCCGATAAGGAGTGGGAAGCTGATCCGTTGGTTTCCGGTGGTGTCGATATTCCCATCCCTCCCCGATTTACCGGAACAGTGCGTGTCAATGTGGTATTTCCTGAGGATGATGAGACGGATGTGGGACTTGTTTTAGGTGTAGGTTACAATCTGAAGCTGTTTTAGGGGTAGAAGATAGAAGGGTAACGCTCCCTTCCGCATAACTACTGGTATGATAGACGCACTCGCCCAGCCAGAAATGAGAGGTTATCGATTGAGCTATTTGTGGCAACTATTCACCAAGGTTTAAACAGGGTTCAATGGTGGCAATAACGGACTTGGCTAAGGCAGTAAGGTCATAACCTCCTTCTAAGCCAAATAAAATGCGGTGAGTCAGTTGCAAACAGTAATCAGTGAATACGCCAAAATCTTTCGGTTTCAGAGCGATGCTGGCTAGGGGATCATCTGCGTTAGCGTCGTAACCTGCACTGACGATGAGTAAATCAGGTTGAAATTCCCTGAGAAAGGGTATAACCCCCTGCTCAAACATGGGTTGGTATTCTGTGAATGCACTGCCTGGTGGCATGGGTACATTCAGGACATTATTGTATGAGCCGCGTTCGCGAGGGTGACCGGTGCCAGGATAGCAAGGATATTGATGGAGGGAACAGTAGGCAATTCTGGCATCGTTTTCCACGAGGCTTTGAGTGCCGTTACCATGATGAACATCCCAATCCAAAATGGCGACTTTTTGGATACCCGGTTGTTCTAGGGCATAGTAAGCCGCGATCGCAGCATTGGAAAAGATACAAAATCCCATCCCCCGTGGACCTTCAGCATGATGTCCAGGAGGACGTGCGAGGACAAATGCCGGGTTGTTGCTAGTGAGGACGCGATCGACCCCATCTAGCCAAGCACTGATGGCTAACAGAGCTATATCAAAACTGCGTGGAGAAACCCGCGTGTCACCATCTACCATTCCTCCACCGTCGTGGGCAAGTTGTTTGACTAAATTGATGTAATCCGGGTCATGAATTTTTTGCAACAAAGGCATTACAGGACGACTTTCTACGGGTGTAGGTAACTGCCAATCCACAAGATGTGCCCAGGGTGCAGCGTTTAAGGCATTGACAATAGCTGTCAATCGTTCTGGGCGTTCAGGGTGGAATTTACCGTTGTCATGATTAAGAAATTCGTCGGAGTAAATAACTGGAAACATAGGTTCAGTAGAATTGGCAGCAAATGAGTGCTTTCTATAATTGTATAATTATTGGTTCGGTATTTCAGCAATCGGCAATAATAAGGTATCCTCAATCTCCTGTCGCACCTCACGACTGACATAACAATCACTATTGAGACAGTCCACTAATAATCGATTGGCATCATAATAGTGCTTGAGAAGTTTATTTTGCTGAGAGTTAAATTGCCAAGGATAACCAATCTGGCGATACTTAATAATCGCAGCCGACAATTTTTCTGTCCAAGAGATACCATGAGTTTGCCACCATTGCTTAAACTGCCACTCATTCCCATGTAGATTGAAATCTGGATTAGGGAGTTGTTGCTTGAGTTCCTGTAAGGCTTTGTCCAACCTGGGGTCAAGATTCAGGGCGCGATCGCACGCCAAAACCATTATGATGTTGTCTTAACTGATGTGCAAATGCCACAGATGGGGGGTTTGGCAATGATGCGCCGCTTATGCCAAGAATGGTTACCGGAACAGCGTCCTTGTATTATTGCGGTAACATCTGATGAAATGCCACAGGTGCGTGAGGAATGCTTAAAAGCCGGGATGAATGAATGTTTGAGTAAGCCATTGGCAGTTGATAAATTAGTTGCAGCGTTAAGGATGTGTCAGTTTTGTGGCGATAGTTGTGAGTTAGATTAAAGGGTATCATCTTTGGGTTATCAGAGCATTGGCTAGTCGAAAGTGCTGCTGTTTACATTTGATTATCAATGCATCTACTTCTTTGTGCTGTTTGATCAAAAGCAATAGTTGATCTGGATTGGGCAATAGTTCAGCAACTAATCGAAATACTTCTATCCAAGGTTGATGAATGGAGTTGAATAATTTAAATTCATTTTCATCTTGCAATATGACACCAATCGGACGGCGATTTTTCTTACAAGGCTGTGCCGCACTGGGAACAGTTTGGGGGGTGAACACTTGCCAAAACCGTTCTCCATCTGCTAGAACTCCAACAACCTCTGATTTAGGATCTAGGTCTTTGTCTTTAGAATCCGTCACCATTGGACCAACCCATGGTCAATCCCCAACCCATTTGATGGTGTGCTTGCATGGCTGGGGGGCTAACTCTCAGGATTTAGTCCCATTAGCCTCGGCATTAGACTTACCCAATGTCCAGTTTCTATTTCCCGATGCTCCGTTTCCTCATCCCAATGTCCCCTGGGGCAATGCCTGGTATGCCTTAGAAAGCGAAAATCATTGGGGGTTAGAGGAAAGTCGCCAAAAGTTAATCGATTGGTTAACGTCTCTGGAAGAAAGTACAGGTGTTCCCCTATCCCGCACCGTTTTAAGTGGATTTTCCCAAGGGGGAGCGATGACACTAGATGTAGGGTTAAGATTACCCTGCGCCGCCTTAGTTTCAATGAGTGGCTACTGGCATGATTCGGCTCAACTGACGCGGGAATCGTTACCCCCAGTTTTGATCGTGCATGGTAGACAAGATCCGGTTGTGCCTGTAAGTAAAGCACAACACGCCAGAGATAATTTAAAGGCGTTGGGAATCGCGGTAACGTATCAAGAATTTGATATGGCGCATCAGATTCTGCCAGAGGTTTTGATGTTGGCACGGCGTTTTGTGCTGGATGTTATTGGTTCAAGTTCTGCACAATAGACCAAGCGATCGCGACAGAAACCATTAAAGTATAAAGTATAAAGTATAGTACTTTACAAACAAGGGTTTGATCCACCGAAAATCAGGGAAAGTTATCGCCGTCGTAGCCAGCTCATAAAGCAGGGGAAACCAGGATGGAGACGACTTTTGGTGTGAGAGAGTGGAGAAGCAAGGGAGAAGCAAGGGAGCAAGGGAGTCGTGTTCCAGATATGAGCAGCAAAGTCTTTTATGATGGTTCCCCTTCTCCCATGATGGGAGAAGGGGTTAGGGGATGAGGGTGAAGCGGTTCCCGGAGTGATGGTTCACGTCCAAAGTTATAAGTACATCAGTAAATATAAAGTATGTATGGCAACAGTGACAGCCACTCTTTATTTCAGGCGCTGTTTAATCAAGCGCTCGACGCCATGGCGATCGCGGATGATCAAGGAAAGTACGTTGAGGTCAATCCGGCGGCTTGTCAGCTATTTGGTTTGTCCCGGGACGAACTTTTAGGACACTGCATATCAGACTTTGCCGAATCGGAGTTTGATTTCCCACAGGTGTGGCAAATTTTTCTCGAACAGGGACAGGTTAAGGGAGAGTTTCGTCTCCGGCGCAAGGATGGAACAGTGCGGGAGACGGAATATGCAGCAACGGCTAACGTGATCCCCCATTGTCATTTGTCAATTTTGCGGGATATTACAGAACGTAAGCAGGTAGAAGCGGAGTTTCGCCAAAGTGAAGAACGCCTCAACCTGGCACTAGATGCTGCTCAGATGGGCATTTGGGACTGGAATCTGTTGACAAACCAGATTCGTTGGTCCAAGAGTCATGAAGTGCTGTTTGGTTTAACTCCGGGTACATTTGATGGTAGCGATGCTGCTGTTGAAGCTTGTATTCATCCGGATGACCGAGAAGCCTTTAAAGGCGCCGTGAACCATTCTCGGTTAGAGCAGCATGAGTATGATCAGCAATTTCGGGTGGTTTGGTCTGATGGTAGTATTCACTGGATCGGGGCAAAAGGGAAATTTTTATATGATCAAACGGGTCAAGCGGTGCGGATGCTGGGTACAGTGATGGATATCAGCGATCGCAAAAAAGCTGAAGCCAAAATCCATACCTTGAACGCTGAGTTAGAACAACGGGTAGTTGAGCGCACCCAGGAACTACAGCGTACTAATGAAAACTTAAAACAGGAAATTCAGGAACGCCAACGCGCCGAAGCCGCACTGCACCTGCAAGCTGAACAAGAGCGGTTAACCAGCGCGATCACCCAACAGATTCGCCAGTCTTTAGACCTGAATCAGATCCTCAATACGACAGTAACCCAAGTTCAGCAATTTTTAGCTTGTGATCAGGTGGCGATTTACCGCACTCAGGGCGATGGTACGGGCAAAATTGTTGCCCAAGCCTTAGCGCCAGACTGTTGTGTTCCCCAGGAAAATTCTCTACCTGAGTATATCTTTCCTTATGCCTGTCATCAATTTTACTGTCAGGGTGAAATTCATACCGTCGCGGATGTTGAACGGGATGAGATGTTACCCTGTCTGGCTGATACACTCAGGCAGTGTGGTGCTAAGTCTAAACTCATTGTGCCGATTCTTCAGAACGAAACCCTGTGGGGATTGCTGATTGCTCATCAGTATAAAGCCACTCGAAAATGGCAGCCTGATGAAGCCGAGCTGCTCACGTCATTAGCCACTCAAGTCACAATCGCCATCCAGCAGGCGGAACTTTACTCCCAGCTTCAAGCCGAATTAACGGAACGTCAACAAATCCAGCGAGAACGCGATCGCTTGTTTAATCTCTCCCTGGATATACTAATGATTGCCAACTTTGAGGGATATTTGATCGATGTTAACCCAGCTTTAGAGAAAACCTTGGGTTTCACTTGTGACGCCTTAAAAGCCCAACCCTTTATCAAATGGGTTCATCCAGATGATCGGGAAGCGACTCAGGCGCAAATGAAAAAACTCGCCGAGGGGATCACGATCAAGTCCTTTGAGAATCGGTTTCGTTGTCAAGATGGATCTTACAAATGGTTCTCTTGGACAGCCGCGCCATTTTTGGAGGAACGGTTAATTTATACCGTTGCTCATGATATTACTGAACGTAAACAGGCAGAAAAAGCCCTGCAAGAAAGTGAACAACGCTTTCGCACTGTAGCTGACTTTACCTATGACTGGGAGTATTGGCGAGATCCAGATGGAACCTTTATCTATGTTTCTCCCTCATGTCAACGGATCACCGGCTATAGCGCTGAGGAATTCCTCCAGGATGCGCGATTACTTGAGGCAATTGTCCATCCCGATGATCGCCTGACAATTGCTGAACATATACGCGAACAGTTAGACAACCCCCATGTCTATTCCACGGACTTTCGCATTATCACTCGCACGGGAGCGATCCGTTGGATTGCCCACGCCTGTCAACCCGTCTATAGCGCGGATGGACGTTGGTTGGGTCAACGGGCAAGTAACCGCGATATTAGCGATCGCAAGCAGACTGAAGAGGCACTCTACCACCGCGAACAACAATTTAGAGCGTTGGTGGAAAATTCACCAGATATTATAGCACGCTTTGACCACCAATTGCGTCATCTCTATGTGAATCCGGCAATAGAACAAGCAACGGAACTCTCCCCCCAAAACTTTATCGGTAAAACCAATTTGGAGTTGAGAATGCCGCCAGAGAAAGCCCAGTTTTGGAATCAAGCGCTGCAATCTGTCTTGACCACTGGACAAGAAAAGCTCATTGAATATGACTTTTCCACACCTAGCGGCATGAAATTTTTTCACTCTCACATCGTACCTGAGTTTAATTCCGATGGCACGATTCGGTCGGTGTTAAGCATTAGCCGCGACATTACGGCGCATAAACAGATAGAAGTGGCGCTGCAACAAGCCAAAGACGCCGCCGAGGTGGCGAATCGGGCGAAAAGTGAATTCCTGGCAACGATGAGCCATGAACTCAGAACCCCCCTTAACGGCATTTTAGGATATGCTCAACTCCTGCAAACCGATACCAATTTAACCGAAAATCAACGGGATAATTTAAGCATTATTCACCAATGTGGCGAACATTTGCTCACACTGATTAATGATATTTTAGACCTCTCCAAGATTGAATCCCAAAAATTAGAACTTAATCCGACAGAGTTTCATTTACCGAATTTTCTCAGCAGCATTGCCAATCTTTTTCGGCTGCGTGCTACCCAAAAAGACATTGACTTTACTTACGAACTTTTATCTCCTCTCCCCCAAGGCGTTATCGCTGATGAGAAAAGACTGCGACAGATATTGATCAACTTACTCAGCAATGCGGTGAAGTTTACGGATCAAGGTAGCGTGACGTTTAGAGTTGGCTATCTTGAAGATGGGGGAGATGAGGGAGATAACTCAAAACTTAAAACTTCCCCAATTACCAGAATTCGTTTTCAAGTTGAAGATACGGGGATTGGCATAGATCCGAACAAATTAAGCGAAATCTTTTTACCCTTCCATCAAGTTAGCGATTGCACCCACGCGGTAGAAGGGACTGGATTGGGACTTGCTATCAGCCACAAGCTGGTTCAGCTTATGGGTAGCGCGATTCAAGTTAGCAGTACTTTGGGTCAAGGTAGTGTATTCTGGTTCGATTTAGAGTTGTCTGACGTTTCCCCAGGACAAGCATCGGCACAATTGTGCCCTCGACGACTTATCGGTGTTAAAGGACAACAGCAAAATATTCTCATTGTTGATGATAATGCCGTTAATCGCTCTCTATTGCGACAACTGCTAGAACCGTTCGGGTTGAACATTTTTGAAGCCGTCGATGGTCAAGATTGTTTACAAAAGGCAGTCGATGTTCAGCCTGATCTGATATTAATGGACTTAATCATGCCAGGACTAGATGGCTTGACAGTAACGCGGCGACTGCGACAATTGATCCAACTCCCAAAGGTGATTATCATTGCTATATCCGCTAATGTTTTTGAAACGACTAAGCAGGAAAGTTTAGCGGCTGGATGCAAAAACTTTCTCTCAAAACCTGTGCCAATCCAGCAACTCCTAGAATTACTGATTGTCCATTTAGGTGTTGAAGGAATTTATGAAGAACATCGAGATTCCCCAACCATTGAACTGGAAACTAAGGATATACCCCTTGTTCCTCCACCCCCCTCGGAACTAGGGATTTTGTGGGAACTCTTGGAAATGGGGGATATTCAAGGAATTATTGACCAATCACAGCATTGGCAAAAAGAAAACAATGATTGGGTTCCCTTTGCCACACAGATACGTTCTCTGGCTAAAGATTTCCAGTTACCAAAAATTGAGCAAATTCTAAATCAATACACCTGATAAGTAATAATAATTCATAAGTCATTTAAAGTGCCTATTATGTGCGGATTTAGTCGTATATCCTATAGAGGGTATTTTAGAAAAAGTCTTACCCTTTTACCCTCCTCCCCTTAATTAGTATGGATAATCAAACATCTGAAACCAGCCGACTGTTGATCGTTGACGATCAACCTCACAACCTGGGAATATTATTTGATTTCTTGACCCAATCCGGATTCAAGATATTTGTTGCGTTAGATGGTGAAAGTGCAATTAAACGAGCCGAAGTAACTAAACCGGATTTGATCATTTTAGATATAATGATGCCGGGAATTGATGGATTTGAAGCCTGCAAACGGTTGAAAGAAAATCCATCCACTCAAGACATTCCCATTGTTTTCATGACAGCGCTTTCTGACACAGTAGATAAAGTCCAGGGATTTAATCTGGGTGCAGTCGATTATATCACTAAGCCCATTCATCAGGAAGAAGTTTTGATCCGAATTCAGACTCACCTCAGACTCCATAACCTGCAAAATCAACTGCAAAAGAAAACCGAGGAACTCGCGCACCTTAATCAGAATCTGGAAGAAATTGTGCAAGCGAGAACTCAACAACTCATTGAACAAGAGAAAACAGCTTTGATTGGACGGCTTACTCAAGGAATTGTTCATAATTTAAGAAATCGCATTCAGCTTATTTTATCTTACAAATGTTTGGCAACTGGAGAAATGACCGGAGAAGATATTTCTCAAAAAATGACGCTCGCTTATGTTGATAAGATGGCTGAAGCTGCCTGGGATATGAGTAAAATACTGGATAATCTCATGCATAAAAGTATAATGGATCACTCCTTGGAGCTAACTCCACTCAATATTAATGAAATTTTAAATAAAGAACTCGATTTTTGGCAGGCTAATCTCCAGTTTAAACATCAGGTAAAAAAATGCTATTTCTGGGATGATACTATTCCATCAATTCCTTTAGTCTATACTGAAATATCTCAAATTTTTGATAATTTAATCAGTAATGCTCTAGATGCTATGTGGGGTAAGCCGAAACAAAAATTAACAATTATCACCCGACAAGACGAAGAAAACGTTTACATTGATGTTCAAGATACAGGCTGTGGTATAGCCCCAGAAAATCTAGCCAAAATTTTTGACCCGTTTTATACAACTAAACCCTTTAAAGGTGAAGAAAAACAGGAAAATCAACCCACAGGTACAGGACTGGGTATTTATACTTGTACGCAGATCTTAAAAGGTTTTGGGGGTGAGATAAAAGTAACCAGTGAGATTAACAAAGGGAGCATTTTTACTGTAAGAATACCGAAAAAAAACAGTCAAAGAAATGAATCATAAAATAGCTCAAGGCAACCTGCTAGTTGTTGAAGATAATCCAACGAATCTAAGTTTTCTGTTTAATTATTTGACGAAATCTGGCTTCAAGGTACTTGTCGCCACGGATGGGGAAACGGCGATCCAGCGAGTTGAAGCGGCTCAACCTGACCTGATCCTGCTGGATGTGATGATGCCTGGAATTGATGGATTTGAGGTATGTAAACGACTGAAAAGTAATCCCTCAATGCGGGATATTCCAGTCATTTTTATGACAGCACTATCAGATACACTCAAAAAAGTTCATGGATTTGAAATTGGCGCGGTTGATTATATTACGAAACCGATTCAACCGGAAGAGGTTGTAAGCCGAATCCAGACTCATCTGACCCTCCGAAACCTGCAAAAGGAACTGCAAGTCAAAAATGAACACTTGTTACAATCCCAACAGCAAGAAAAGCAGAGAGCGTTGGAACTTGAAAAGGCGCTACAAAAGCTGCAAAAAACTGAAGTTCAACTGATTCAAGCCGAGAAAATGTCCTCCTTTGGCAAAATAGCAGCGGGTATTGCTCATGAAATTAATAATCCAATCAATTTCATCTACGGAAATCTTTATCACGCCAATGAATATATTCAACAACTTTTTGATTTAATCACGCTTTATCAAGAAACTTATACTCATCCGACCGAGAAAATTACTACCCAAATCCAGGCGATTGAGTTAGAGTTTATCCAATCCGATTTACCCCAACTTCTGGACTCTATGCAGGTGGGTGCTGATCGCATCCGCAAAACTGTATTGTTACTCAAGAATTTTTTTCATCTGCATGAGGCTGAGTTAAAATTCATTGATATTAATCAAAATATCGATAACACACTCTTGCTCTTACAGTACCACTTAGATGCTAAACCGGGACGACCCAGGATTAACCTGATCAAAAACTACAGCAATTTACCTCAAGTCAAATGTTATGCTAGTCAGCTCAACCAAGTGTTTATGAATATCCTGACTAATGCTATTGATGCTTTAGATGAGAAGTATGGCAGACGGGGGAGTAATTTGGGGTCAATTAGAAGGGATGAGGGAGAGGAGGGGGAGGAGGGAGAATTTTTGCGATCGCGACTCCATCGGGAACAATCCCTAACCCCTAGGATTTGGATTAGTACAGAGATTGTCGAACAGACAAATATTATTATCCGTATTGCCGATAACGGATTAGGAATAACAGAAGATATACGCAACAGGATATTCGATCCCTTCTTTAGCACCAAACCCGTCGGTTCTGGAACGGGTTTAGGATTGACGATTAGTTACCAAATCATCGTGGAAAAGCACCAAGGTCAATTACTTGTCACGAGTGAAATGGGAAACGGTACAGAGTTTGTGATTGAGATTCCCATTCAGTCGTGACGCTCCTTACGTCGCTACCGCTTCGCTAACGCCCCTACTTAACGGGGAAAATCCTCAGCATCAATACAGGTGGCTAGCGCACTTGGCAAAGAAAAATCAATTTCGCGACTCAAACCAATTACGCATTCGGAAAAACGCAAGGGGCGAATAGTGCTGCGACAGTTTGCTAGCACCAAGAGTGGATCAGAGCCTTGAGTACGCTGGTTAATATTAACCATACAGCTTGCCAATTCCTTGGGACGCCGGACGCGCATACAAGCAAATAAGGCTTCATCAGCAGCAACTGGCGTTAACTCCTCGATTTTCAGGACACACAGAGATAAATCCTTGGGATAAAGCGCCTCAGCACAAGTTCTTGCTGCATTTTCCCTAGAGATACCCGCACGCAAGAGTTCTGCGGCGCAGATTTGAAACTGATCGACACCAGCACTCACCGGAGTAGTAGGAAAGGCTAGGGTGAATAAACTCGCTGTAACTAGCTGACTAGCACACATTTGCCAAAAATGACGACGGCTAAGGCGATTTTTCCTGTTCATAGTGGGTTTTCTGGTGAACGATATCCTAGGCTAGGATAGCCGATTTGCAGCAGTTTTCAAGTAAATGAGGGGAAAACACGGGGAAGCTGGGGGAGCATATCATCTCCTGAGAAAGGATCAACCGATAGGAATAGGGTTAAAGTAGAGAAATAGGCTTGATCAGCTATCATCCGCAGGAGCCTCACGCTGAAATCTTTGATGAGCGCGTTGATCCGAATGCGGGATCTGCCCTTGGGGGTTCAATGCCCCTGAGATAGACAAAGCCCTAATGTATTCCCTTAACACATCACTCTGAGTCCTTTCTGTGATGCGGCAATATTACTCAAAGTGCTGATTTTCTCTATCGGATATGCGAAGAGATATACTTTTTATCTATTGCAAAATTACGTACACCTGCAATACAATAGTAGCATGAAACTTGCTCACCAGTTCAAGCTATTGCCGACCTATTTGCAGCGTTGCCGCATAAATAAGTGGCTCGATATGCTGCGCTGCCAATACAACTATCTGTTGGCAGATAGGTTCGACTGGTGGCAGATGAACCGCTGCTCTGTTAATACTTGCCCATTAATTTGTAGTATTGCTAAACCCAGAGAACAACCTGAATACTATGGTCAGAAACGCTCTCTGGTATCTCTCAAAAAAGAGAGGGAATGGTACGCGGATATTCACGCTGATGTCCTACAGGACATGGTGAAGCGAGTAGACCTGGCGTTCAAAAGGTTTATAAGGGGAGACAGCAAAGGTAAGCGTAGCGGCAAACCAAGGTTTAAAGGTAAAAACCGTTACCGGACTTATGCTTACTCTAGAGTTAAACCTGATTGCATCCAGGGTAATCGAATCACTTTACCTAAGCTAGGTGAGGTTAAATTAATCCAGCATCGCCCTATTCCCGATGGGTTTACCATTAAACGAGCTTATGTTACAAAAAAGGCTGACGGCTTCTATGTGACTTTAACCTTAGAAGATAAATCTGTACCTGATACTCCAACCATCGACATCCAGCCAACTGAAGCCAACAGTATCGGGGTAGATGCTGGGCTAGAATATTTCATTGCTTGCTCGGATGGTGACACCAAAGAGCCTCCTAGGTTTTACAGACACTCTGAAGAAAAATTAGGGAGACTTCAAGCCAAACGGGAATTAAGACCGAAAGGCTCGACCTCCCGTCGTAAGCTCAACGAGCGTATAGCCAAGCTTCATCAAAAAATTGCCAGACAGAGGAAACAATGGCATTTTGAGTTAGCTGGCGAATTGGTAAATAAGGCGGATGTCATCTTTATCGAAGACTTAAAAATTGCTAACCTGATCCGACGCAACAAGCCTAAACAAGCTCTTGATGGAACATTCCTGGCTAATGGGCAGGCTGCCAAATCGGGTCTAAACAAAAGTTTTGCTGATGCTGGGATAGCTGGGTTCCAGAATGAAATCTTGCCTGACAAAGCCGCGAAAGCTGGTAGGCAGGTGATTAAGGTTAACCCAGCAGGTACATCTCAATATTGTGCAAATTGTCTAAACGAAGTTCCTAAAGAATTATCTGATCGCTGGCACAGTTGCCCTCATTGCGGTATCCAAATGCCACGGGATGTTAACTCTGGGATACTTATTAAAAAAGTGGGGTTGGGCGTTCGCCTCACTATAAAACGCGAATCCCGTAAAGGGAGGAGAAGCCTACAGATTAGCCCTGAGCGTAGTCGAAGGGCTAATCTTTGATTGACTGTAGGAGTACGTCACGACTTACACGGGAAATGCTGCAAGCACAACAGGTCTTATGCGATCGCTATCACCTTCACCATCCCTTTGGCAATAACCCTGGACGCCAAACTTGGTTGGCGTTTGACCATTCTGTATCCCCGCCAGAATCGGTGATTGTTAAGCTGTTGGCATTTAACCCTCAGATGCAGTGGGATGAGTTTAAGTTGTTTGAACGCGAAGCCCAGGTTCTCCAACAGCTAACCCATCCTCAAATTCCCCGCTATCGGGATTATTTTTCTTTGGATAGCCAGGTAGGAGGGGGCTTGTATTGGTTCGGATTAGTCCAACAATGCATTCCGGGGACTTGCTTACGGCAATTATTGGATCAAGGGAAACGGTTCAGCCAAGAGCAAGTGAAGGGTATTGCTGAATCGGTGTTAGAGATTCTAAGTTATTTGCATGGCTTACAGCCTCCGGTGCTACATCGGGATATCAAACCCAGTAACTTAATTTTGGCGGATGATGTGTCCATATATCTGGTCGATTTTGGTGCGGTGCAAAATCGGGCGGTGACAGAAGGGGTAACATTTACGGTGGTGGGAACGACGGGCTATACTCCCTTGGAACAGTTTTGGGGAAAGGCTGTACCCGCCTCGGATTTGTACGCTTTAGGCGCAACCTTAATTCATTTACTCACTGGGATTACCCCGGCTGACTTACCCCAACAAGATTTACGGATTCAATGGAGCGATCGCGTTTCGGTTGATCCCCAGTTGATTCGTTGGATAGACGCCTTGAGTGCACCAGATTTAGACGAGCGATTTAGGAGCGCGGCTGAGGCGCTCTTAGCGCTGAATCACCATCGTTATCCCCAACGTTCCCTAACTAATCTACCTCAACCTAAGGGTAGCCGCGTTCAGCTGAAGAAATCACCCCAGCAGCTTAGCCTGAAAATTCCCCAACCCAAGCGATCGCTCCTGGATATTCTCAAACTAGGGGGTGACTTACTGCTCACGGCTTGTTCACTCCCGCTTTTATTACTATTCGGGTTAATCTTTTTAGGATTAGGCATCGGACTATTTTCCACGTTATCCCAGAATGGCACGTTATTTCTTGTCCTGCTCCCCCTGGTTGCGTTTATGGGATGGCTCTGGCGGGATACCAACCAGGAGTTAGGCAAAGTGCAAGATGAAGTCGCCTATAATTTGCGTCATCTGTTCGGGTGTTATTGTCTTGACTTGACTCAAGAACATTTCATTATTGAACGAGAACTGTTTGGGTTAACCTATCAGCGTCATATCGGTCAAGTTGCTGACATCAAAAGCATCCAATTGATTCCCTTTACAGAGATCCGGCTCGAAAATTGGATGATTTCCTATTCCTTCGGTGAAACCTTAACCGAAAACGAGCGGCGCTGGCTAGTTCAGGAACTTCAAGGATGGCTTTTCTGAATTATCAATTATCAATTATCAATTATCAATTCCCTGTTTCTTATCTAATCAGGAATAAAAAATGATAAAACAACTGTTAGCACAACGTTATCAACTCGAAAAAAAATTAGGACAAAATGCAGGGCGTCAAACTTGGTTAGCCCAAGATATTTGCCTGTCACCGCCGCAACCCGTCGTGGTGAAGCTGTTAGCGTTTAATCCTCAGATGCATTGGGATGAGTTAAAGCTATTTGAACGAGAAACGCAAGTTCTTCAGCATCTTAATCATCTCCGAATTCCCGATTATCGCGGTTCCTTTACCATCGAAAAGCAACTGGGCGATGGGTTACCTTGGTTTGGCTTAGTCCAAGACTATATTCCTGGGGACTCTTTGCAAACGCTATTAGATCAGGGAAAACGATTCACAGAAGCGGACGTTTGTCAAATTGCCGAGAGTATTTTAGAGATTCTTATTTATATGCATGAACTCTCGCCCCCTGTATTTCACCGTGATATTAAACCGAGTAATTTAATTTTAGGTCAGGATGGACAGATTTATCTGGTTGATTTTGGTGCCGTACAAGACCGAGCAACAGCAGAAGGTGTAACATTTACAGTAGTGGGAACCAGTGGCTATGCACCACCAGAACAACTTTGGGGAAAAGTGGTTCCCGCCTCGGATCTCTATGCATTAGGGGCGACATTAATTCATTTGTTAACGGGAATAGCACCGGCTGATTTACCCCAACATCAGATGCGCTTACAATTTAGCCATTGTGTCAATCTCACTCCCCATTTTTCCCAATGGTTGGCACGTCTGACAGAACCGGCACCAGAACGACGGTTTATTGGGGCGCGTCAAGGGCTATTGAGTTTAAAATCAGGTGAAGATTCGCTGAGAAAGCCTGGACAGCCTCGCGTGCGTTATGGTCGTATAGCTGGCTTGACCTTACTCCAGTTGATCATTGCCAGTATTGCACTCGGTCTGATTTTGCCCAATTTTTTGGGAACCAGACAAACTCAACCCGTGGACGCCAAAGATGATGTGAGTTTGATGAACCGCACCCAGGTAAGGGTTAGATTAGAGACATAAGTCTTTAACTAATCCAAGGCGATATGCTACACCAACAGATCTTACGCGATCGCTATCAGCTTAAGCAAAAATTGGGTGACAATCCTCGGCGTCAAACCTGGCTGGCAGATGATATAACCCTATCTGTGCCTCAACCCGTGATTGTGAAACTCTTAACCTTTGGCGGTGAGGTGCAATGGGACGATTTACGGCTATTTGAACGGGAAGCACAGATCCTCAAACAGCTAAAGCATCCCCGCATACCCAAGTATAGAGACTATTTTCACATCGATGAGCGATCGCTGTGGTTCGGCTTAGTGCAAGACTATATTCCTGGCGTTTCCCTGAAAACCTTGATGAGTCAGGGTCAGCGATTTATTGAAGCCGATATCCGTAAAATTGCCCGCGAACTCCTGCACATTCTCCAGTTTCTGCATCAACTCAATCCCGCCGTACTCCATCGCGATATCAAGCCCAGCAATGTGATTTGGGGTGAGGATGGGCATATCTATTTAGTCGATTTTGGTGCGGTGCAGGATCGAGCAACCACAGAAGGTGCTACATTTACCGTAGTGGGAACTTATGGCTATGCTCCCATGGAACAGTTTGGCGGTCGGGCAGTTCCCTCCTCTGATCTCTATGCCCTCGGCGCGACGCTGATTCATCTGCTCACAGGTACAGCCCCGGCTGATTTGCCCCAACGGAATTTACGCATTTGCTTTGAAGACCGAGTGAACCTCAATCCCAGTCTAGTCAGTTGGATGCAAACCCTAACCGAACCCGCACTAGAACAGCGATTTAAAAGTGCTGCTGCTGCCCTCAACGCCCTGGAATCGGGTAAGACAATGCGCCATTCTATTCAACTGACTCCCACCGCCTTTATTAACAATTCAGGCTGTGGCGGTTTATTTGACGCCTTAATCCCTGTCCCCGATGAAATCAAAGGCTGGAATTGGGGTGCGTTTTTCATGCCCTACTTGTGGCCCCTCACCAATAAAGTTTGGATTGGACTGTTGGCATTAGTCCCGCAAGTGGGATGGTTGATGGCAATCGTGTTAGGCGCGAAGGGGAATGAATGGGCTTGGAAAAGTAGAAAATGGCGCAGCATTGAGCAATTCAAAGCCCATCAACGCGGCTGGACGATTGCCGGACTGTTTATTGGTATACCTATGGCATGGATATATATCGGATTACTTGCCATGTTTATCCTGTAACCTTTAAGGCAACTGATGCTTTTCTCCCGCCTGATTACGCTGTTCACTGTGAACATACCACAGGTATTGTGTTAGTCTCATGCCTACTTCACAGAAACGTTAAAAAAATTAACAAAATTTTATTTCCATAAACTTTGAACATCTGCTAAGGTAGCATCACTTAGCCCAATACAAGTTGTCAGACCTTCTCAACGGATAGGAGAGGAGAAAGTCAAAACTCATCCATAAGCAAGCCATTAAGAGGCTGGTAGCTTAATAAAAGCTATTGGTTTTTAGTTTTCAATGCAAGTTAGGGGTTAGACCGATGACAAAAAATAGTCAACTTCCGTCTACGGCTTATTATTATTGAAGCATTTCCTGTTTTTTATTATTTTTTATTTCCCTTGGGGTGTATATGTTTTTTAAGAGTGGGTTGAAATTTACTCAAAACAATAGGCAAAAGGTTCGGCTTTTGCTGAAAAGGGTTGTTATAGGGTTCTTCCTGGTATTGACGATTTTCTCTTTGACAGCAAAACCTGCTTTAGCCCATAGACCTCATGATGTTGTCACTCAAGTTGATTTATCTCCGAAGTATGAGCAAGATCAAGCATTATTTATTATAGTGCGGAGTAGTTTATTTAAATCAACGGACGGAGGTTCTTCGTGGCAAAGAATCGTTAATGGCTTGGATAATATAGCGAATTTAGCGGGTTTATCTATTTCTCCAACCCGTCCGGTTCTCTTTATGTCATCCTTTGGAGACGGGATATATAAATCCTCAGATGGGGGAGATTCATGGCAAAACGTAAATAACGGATTAGACAATTTAAACATTGAAGTCTTAGAGATAGATCCCAACGCTTCGGATTTCGTTTTAGCAGCCGGAAGTGAAGGTGGACTCTATAAAACCGATGACGGCGGTGCAAACTGGAATAAAGTTCTAGATAACCAGAATAAAATTAAGACAATTAGCTTTATTCCGAATGATACAAATTCAATCGTTATTGGAGATAAGGAAGGGAATATCTATGTGTCAGGGGATCGCGGTGAAACCTGGCAAATGAATTCTCCTGTTGAAAATAGTGGCGCCATTACAGCTATAGCCGTTTCACCCAATTTTTCCTCAGATCAAACTATTTTTGTTGGCACAGACAAAGGCGGTGTACTTCAAACAACTGATTTGGCAGACTCATTCACACCCTTAAATCAGGGATTGTCTGACCTATCCGTCCAAGATATTGTCATTTCACCGAGTTATGCCAACGATAAAACTCTATTTGCCTCAACCTGGAATGACGGCTTCTTTTACTCACAAGATAAAGGAAAGACGTGGAAAAAATCGAGTCAAGGTTTGGTGAAAGATAGTCAAGCCGATGACATGAAAAGTCCTCATTTCACGGATTTGAGTGTCTCTGAAAACACCCTGTTTTTAGGAGGATTTGATGGTCTATTTAAAACTACAGATAGTGGACAGACGTGGCAACTTTTAGAAACCTTATCCCCCAGAACAATTGTTGCTCTAGCAGTATCTCCTGATTATGCAAATGATTCAACAGTCGCTATTGCTCCTTACGTGGGTGATCCGTATATCAGCAACGATGCTGGAATGAACTGGACTCAGATGTATAAAGGGTTAGAAGCTCCTTATTTAACCCAAAGTTTTGAAGAACCAACACAAGATCCGCGACGGTTTTTCGATATTGTCTTTTCTCAGAATTACCGTTCTGATAAAACTCTATTTGCCACCTTATTATGGGATAATTTTTTAAGATCGACTGATGGAGGAAAGCATTGGCAGAGAAGTCAACTTCCAAAAGTTCCTAAGTATTCTACAAGGGGAATGACCATCGCCACTTCACCAGCCTTTGACTCCGATAAAACTATTTACTTACTCACCCAGCAAGGTGTTATTTACAAGTCAACCAACGCCGGAAAAAAATTCTCAGTTCTCAGCAAAATTGGTAAAGACTTTAGTAATGAAACAGCGTCCATCGTCATCTCTCCAGATTTCCTATCTGATCCAACTCTTTACGCATCTAGTTCTGATCCTGGAGTTTTTCAGTCTAGTGATGCAGGTAAAACTTGGCAATCTGTTAGTGAAGACAGTGGTTTAGGTGAAACTAGCAGTATCCGCTTGGCCATTTCACCGAATTACAAGGCGGATCAAACTGTTTTTGCGGGGACTGACCGAGGACTTTTTGTAACAACCAATGCTGGAAAAATATGGGACAAGTTATCGAGTTCTGCTGCTATCGAAAACGGCTATATAGAAGGCGTCGCCATATCTCCGAATTATCAAAACGACCAAACCTTGATTGTTAGCGTCAGGGGTAAGGGATTATTTAAGAGCGTTAATCGAGGACAAAGCTTCACACCAATTGGGAATGATAACCTGGCATTTGCCAGAATGAATAACGTCCCCTGTGCTGGTATACCCATCCAGTTTTCACCCGCCTACGCTACGGATAATACCCTATATGGCTTTGGGTCAGCCCAAGCAGAAATCTTTAAATCAACCGATGGCGGTAATACCTGGGCAATAATGGAACTTCCAGAACATGAAGATCAAGAACCTGGATTACTCACGTCTGTAAGTCTGGCATTTTATGTTTACCGGGGTCAAACGCTGAGGTTGCTACTGTCTCTAATCGCGGCTTTATTGGCTTACTTTGTTTTAGGATATATCGGGTTAGAAAAACGATTGCCCTTGAAGAAAATACAGATACAGGCATTGGGGACGTTTATCGTATTTCTGGGATCGGTAATTGTCTTGTTCAAAATATTATAGATGGTACATACTTACTCATCTTAAGTAAAGCGTCAACTCCCATAGTATCATTCATGTCCGGTTGAATACACACCTAGGTGGAGACAAGCCAGAGGGCAGATTCCTATCTTGTCTCCGATTCGTGAAACCATTAAATCGAAAAATATGGTGCTTCAGCTTATTTATATGATTTAAGGTAACACGATTAAAAAACAAAAAGCTATGATATTACGAGGAAATTAATGATGTTCAATGTATTGCCACTGTTATCCCTTATTTTTCTACTATTGATTTTTGCATCCTCAAAAATGAATTGGCGTGATTCCTTGTTATCGGCGCTCGTTACCTGGGGAGTAATTTTAACAGCCATCACTGAACTGTTGAGTCTTCTAAAACTTTTGACTTTTGGCTGGTTGCTCGTCCTTTGGTTAGCCATTGATATCGGACTGATTGCCACATATTGGCGGTTTTATGGTCAAAAGAACTACCTAATTAGCCATTTCAAAAACCCCTTTAAAAAAATAGTTAAACTACCGTTTTTTTTACAGCTACTAGTTGGCGGTGTTACCTTAATTGTTGCGGTAGTCGGTTTAATTGCTATCGTAGCGCCGCCTAACCACTCCGATTCAATGGAATATCACATGAGCCGTGTTGTTCATTGGATGCAAAATCATAGTCTGGCTCATTATCCCACAACTACTCTAGAACAGCTCTATCAAAATCCCTGGTCAGAATTCGCCATCACCCATTTTCAGATTTTGAGTGGTGGCGATCGGTTTGCTAATCTGATTCAATGGGGCAGTATGGTAGCTAGCCTGATTGGAGTATCCTTGATTGCCAAACAACTGGGCGCTAAATTACGGGGGCAAATTCTGTCTGTTGTTTTTTGTGCAACAATTCCGATGGGAATTCTTCAAAGTTCTAGTACAAATAATGACTATGTTGTGTCGCTTTGGCTGGTGTGTTTTGCGTACTTTACACTTTTGACTCTCAGGGAGGGAGCGAATCTAGCTAATACCTGCCTGTTAGGTGCAAGTTTGGGTCTAGGAATTTTAACAAAAGGGACAGCCTATCTCTATGCCTTTCCTTTTTGTCTGTGGTTAGCGTTCTGGGGGATTAAAACACTGCGTTGGCGAGTTTGGAAACCTGTGCTTATCGTCTTAGCGATAATGATGGCGATTAATCTGAATCATTACATGCGTAATTTTTCGCTTTTTGCATCTCCTCTCGGTCTATCGACGGGTGAAACGAATAAAGAGTTTACTTTAGTTATCTGGATATCCAGCCTGAGCAAAAACTTATCTTTACACGCTGATTTTGTTCGGTATTTTGGCTTAGAAAAAATAATCGCACCAACAACGGGTATCACGAATAAACTCATTCAAATATTACACCAAATTTTAGGGTTAGATATCAATGATGTTCGGACAATGAGTCCGAAAGTATCTAAATTTTATGTTCCCGCATTATCTACCTATGAAGATACCGCAGGTAATCCCGGTCATTTATTATTAACTGGCATATCTTTTTTGCTTTTAATAATTAATAAACAATTGAGAAAAGACTCACGTTTAGTTGCGTATTTTATTGCTGTATTTGCTGGATTTTTACTCTTTTGTTTTCTATTTACTTGGTCGCCTTGGCGTTGCCGACTTCATTTGCCAGTTTTTATTCTATTCTCTCCATTTGTGGGAATAGTTTTATCAAAATCTTTAAATTATAAAATTACTAATGTTATAGCCGTTCTTCTCATCGTTCTTTCCTATCCGTGGGTTTTGCAGAATTCAACTCGACCTCTATTAGGAAAGAGTAGTATTTTGGCAACACCCAGAATTGATCAATATTTCATCACTCAGCAACAATTCCAAACCCCTTATGAAGCAGCCGTTAAGGTTACCCAATCTCAAAGTTGCTCGAATATTGGCTTGATGCTAGAAGGTACATCGTTTGAATACCCCTTGTGGAGACTTTTTCAGCAGCATCAGCAAGAGATTAGGATTCAACATATTAATGTGACTAACGAGTCAGCTCAAGTTCGTACATCTCCTAGTATCAATTCGGAACCCTGTGCAATTCTGTCAATCGCGACGAATAAGACAGGGGATGAACAAGAAAAAGAATTAGCTAAGGATGAAATTATTTACACAAAATATTGGTCTAAAGATTTTTCCAAAGGTTCAGGACAGGGAAGTATTCAACTATTTCTAAAAGAATAAACAATTTTAATTTTATAGTTTGTTATTAATTGTGCTGCAATATTCCGATAAGGTTTCAGAGCATTTATCGAAGTGTAGCCTTGCTTTATCGATTAACTCGGCAGAAATAATATTTTCTAACTTTCTCTGATTTCTGATAATACGACCCGCTTTAATATTTCCCTTATGATCGCCGACATTTGGCATTCCCGTTGTTCTGAGAACTTCATATTGCTCGGAAAAATTTTCTCTGGTTTCTAAAACTTGCTTTAAAGCCATAAATACAGAATCAGTATGATTTAAGAGTTGCTCATAAGTCAAAAACATACTGCGTTTTTTGCTGTTGATTAGCTGAGCATAGCTGACTAAACTTGATAAGCGTTTAATGTAGTAGTGGTAAGCTGTTTCTTCATCCCAATGGGGTTTTAAGTCCATAATACTGGCTAGACTTCTCTGGGGTTCTCTTAAGAGAAACAAAGCGTAGATTTGCTGAGATTTTAGAAAATCTTCCGTTAAAAATTTATTGTTATGTAAAACTTTATCTAAAACATATTTATGATTCATCTGTAACTTGTTCAAGTCTTCCAGTTTAGTGAATTCTCGTGAATGTAAGTAAACTTTCAAAAATAAATTTTTAAAATCTTGTTCGGAATCATATTGAATATGGGTTTCTCCATATCCGATAATTTCGGAATTAGAATTTAACAGATGAGTGAGTAGCGATGAACCCGATCGCATGTGGCTGAGAATAAAAAGAATTTTGTACGGTTGCGCTCGTCCAAGGATGGTGTACGGATCAGCAAGGGTGTTGATCCGAAAGTGAAAGTATCCAGAAACCAGATCATTTTTATACAGTCTAATCCGGTGACGTAGTGTTTGCATTTGTTTCATGGTAAGCCAACTGAATCGTTACGAATATCATTTATAACCAATGCTCAAAAATAAGATCATAATACCCTGCTTGTTCGGGCGGATACCACCCTTTCTCAATCTTATCAATAAGTTTAGGGAGCGCTTTTATGAATTCTGGCTCCCGATTTTTGGGGTGAACAGTCCAAGCTTTGGGTGAATCCAGCACCGCTCGAACATAGGACGTTTCTTCCAAGCGATTTGATACCATAACTTCCCAAGAATCTAATTGTCCTTTTCCAGTTAAATAATTTAGTTGGGTTTTTAATGATATCGGTAATCCATTCAATACCTTATTTTTGTAAGTTCTCCAGAAAATCGGAAGTGGAAGTAAGCTATCAAAACGTTTGCGATCGCTCAGATAAACACGACTGCTAAAAAACTTAAATTTATAGAATCCCTGCGGATCTCGTTCGTAAGAAACCCGCTGATTGATTTCACCATCATCTTTGGGTGAACCAGTCAGAGGTCTAACTGACATCACATCTGGATGGTTTTGCAGTAATTTAATTCCCTCTTCTATCCAACTGTAGTCTGGTTGCTGGTGAATCAGCATATCACTATCAAAGTGAACCACGTAGTCTCCGGGAACTTCTTCAATGGAGAAAATTGTGCCGAGGATTGGATAGCCTTTATAGTTATGGCTCTGGCGTATCCTCGTCCCAAAATGTTTTTGATAGATCCGTTTTTGGTAATCCGGGGAGTAATCAATATCAACAACTTTGTCAACCACACCCGCCGCGAGTAGCTGATCACAATAGTTCCGGAGTTGTTCCAGGGTTCCCACACCCGGACGATTCACTTTGTCACCGGACAATGGGGCTGTATCTACGGCTAAAAGACGTTGAGTAAACGGAAAATTACACATCCTCACAATATGAGGAATTGTATGCATCATGAATGGGATATCAGTTCGCGCCACCATAATGGATAGGGAACAGGTTGCAGATACCATTAATTAATTAATCAGTAAACACCCTTTCCCTATTATAAACTGAATTCGATTTCTCTAACCACGACGGATCAAGTCCGCTGGTTCAATGTCGCCGTGAATCACCTGCTGTTGGCGAACAAAGGCTAAGACCTGTAAGATATCCTTAAGGAGTGCGATCGCTTCTGATTCACTAATCAATTTTCCAAAGCGGCGATGTTTGATCGCACCATCCCTTGCATCATTAAGGTTTTGCTGCTCATTGGCTCTTTTAGTTGTTGCTAAACCACCGAATTTGTTCTAGTTTTTATTAGCACTCCATGTCATTGAGTGCTAATTTTACGACTCACTTGAACTTGCCCTCGACCGTTAAATAAAATTTTTATAAAATTGTTCACAATGATAATCTAAAATCAATCGCTTTGATTATTATTGGGGATAAAGGCTGTAAAAGTAGAGGTCGAATCCTATGAACTATACATTTGATATCCTAGGCGTTTCGCCCGTCTTAGAATTTTTTAATCATCAACAGCAGGTTAGTCAAAAAGCCACCGCCCTAGGTGTTGAATACTTAGGAACCTATCAATGTACCCTGGACGCCTTCTTAGAATCGGTTGAAACCGTTCCGACTCAGAAAGGATGGGATATGGATAGAGCGGTGGATACTGTAATTCAATTTTGGATGAATCACCCGGAGCGGATTCGCTACTGGAAAGATCGTCTAGAGGGTGCCGGGAACGCCAATGTACTGGTGTCACGAATCGCAGATATGCCGTCGCTCAAAGCCCAGTTTAACTCGCTGTTCAAGGAAAACTAAAAGGCAGAAGGCTCTAGTCCAGTAGGTTGGGTTGAACGATAGTGAAACCCAACACCATAGCAGAATTATAGCAATCGCCATAGCGGTTAGGATGCATCATTTATGTAGAGACCAAACATGGACGGTTTCTACAACAGTATTCCTTTAGGTTAAAATCGCCCCACCCATTAACTTAGAATACCGATAGTCCAACTCCGCCTTAATTAACGGCAAACTCTCTAACGCCTTATCCTCAAGCACAATCTTCTCCGCCGCATCTCTTGCCAAATTCAACACCTCTTGGTCTTCTACCAAACTGGCTAAGGCAAAATCCGCCAACCCCGACTGACGCCGCCCTAAAACCTCCCCAGGACCGCGAAACCGCATATCCATCTCCGAGATAAAAAAGCCATCCTGGGATTGTTCCAACACCCCCAAACGCTGACGCGCTGTATCAGTTTTCGACCCACTCATTAATAAACAATAGGACTGATGGGAACCCCTTCCCACACGCCCTCGTAATTGGTGCAACTGTGACAAGCCAAACCGTTCCGCATTTTCAATCATCATCACCGTCGCATTCGGGACATCTACCCCCACCTCAATCACCGTGGTGGAGACAATAATTTGCGTCTGATTATCCCGAAACGCATTCAGCGCCTCATCCTTTTGCGCCGAACTCATCCGCCCATGTAATAATCCCACCTGAAACTGTGGGAAAATACTCTCAGATAGTCGCTGATGCTCCTCTACTGCCGATCGCACATCCAGTTTTTCTGATTCTTCAATTAAAGGTAGGACTATATACGCTTGACGCCCTTGGGCAATTTCTCGACGCATCAAGTCATAAGCGTTTTGGCGTTCTTTCCCGGTTAATACTGTGGTGTGAATCGTTTGGCGTCCCGGCGGTAACTCATCAATCTGACTCACATCCAAATCCCCATGCAAGGTTAACGCCAGTGTCCGAGGAATCGGTGTAGCTGTCATGGTTAACACATGAGGGGATTGTCCCTTTTGTTGCAACTGCGCCCGTTGTTCCACGCCAAACCGATGCTGTTCATCAATCACCACCAATCCTAAGCGCTGAAAATTCACGGGGTCCTGAATTAATGCATGAGTTCCTACCAACAGGGGTAATTCCCCGGTTTCTAACTGGGAATGGATTTCCCGGCGCTTCTTCACCTTCACCGAACCGGTTAGCAATTCGACGGGTAGATGGAGTAAATTAAACCAACTGACTAATTTACGATAATGCTGTTCTGCTAATACTTCCGTTGGTGCCATTAATGCGGCTTGATACCCCGACTGAATCGCCGCCAAAATCGCAATCACAGCTACCACGGTTTTCCCCGAACCCACATCCCCTTGGACTAAACGATTCATCGGACTCGATTTTTGTAAGTCGTTGAGAATATCGTTGACCACCCGTTTTTGGGCACAGGTGAGTTCAAAGGGCAGCAGGTGATAAAATTGTTCAACGAGTTTCCCCGTGGGCGCGAGAATGGCACTGGATTGAATTTGCTGCTGCATTTTCCGCCGCTGGAGAAATCCTAACTGTAAATAGAAGAACTCATCAAAGACCAAGCGGCGTCTGGCGCGGCTGAGGGTATCTGTATCTGTGGGAAAGTGTAAATTCGCGATCGCATCACTCACGCCCATCAAATCATACTGCTGGCGCATCCCCTTCGGCAACGGTTCTTTCAGTTGATTCACTGCGGGTAACGCCGCCATCACCGCCTGTCTCACCCAATCGGCGGGTACCCCTTCCGTTAAAGGATAAACGGGCATAACTCGACCAATTTTTAAGGAGTCAATACTCCCACCCAAATGGTCTAAAACCTCAATTTCTGGGGTATCTAGGGTAATCCCATACTTATTCTTTTTCACTAACCCTGACGCCGCCACAATCGCCCCCGCCGGATAGCGACGCTTTTGTTGTTCTTGCCAACCGCGATGATTGTAGCGATTTCCGGCAAAGAAGCGATTCAGTTTAAGTTGACCGGTGTTGTCTTTAAGTAATAACTCAAAAATCGATAACTTTTTATTCCGAGGGCTGGTAAAACAGTTACAACGCTTCACCGTACCCACCACCGTTACCGTTTCCCCGGCGACTAAATCCTTAATATTCACCTGACGGGCATAATCAATATGATCCCTCGGATAATAGTAGAGCATATCTCGCACCGTATATACTCCCAAACGCCCTAAATAATCACTGCGGCGACGACCAATATCGGGTAACTCGGACAAAGGTGAGTCCAGGGTACAATTGACGTTTAACGTTGATGTTTCCGCAACCAGAGGCGTAGTCTGGGGGGATTTAACGGTTGGGGTTTGAGGCGGATGAGTCTTTTCCCATTCCCGACGCTGAATTTCCTGTTGCAGCTTGTGGAGAAACTGTCGTGTATCAGCTACCAGATGTTGACGGTCTTCAACAGTCTTATGATCATAACGCCCAAACTCAGCCGCAATGGACTGCCATTTGCGCCGTTCCACAGGTAGAAGTCCGTCTGGTGTTTTCCCTAAACTGAGGCAGAGAAATTCACTAAAACGGTACTGATTCCCCTGCAAATCAGTAAAGCCCTTTTCTGCTTCGACAGAAAGTGCTTTTTGTAATCGTGTCCAATCTGGAAATTCTGTACCCACAATTTCTGAATTATGAATGACAAATGACCAATAACCAATGACGAATAACTAATCCTCAAACCAACTCGCACGCCATGCGGCTTCGGCTTGAACCACTGTCCACTCCCGTTGTTTTTTGCGATACTGTTGCTGAAATTTAGTGGTATGGGCAATCAGGTGCCGAATTTGATTCCGCACTTTGACTAATTGCGGTTCAGTAAACTCAATTTCGGATAGGCGCAGGTTAACCGCAACAATTCGGGTTAGGGTTGTATCATCGTCATCATCCGACCTTTGGGTTTCGACTAAAAGGTTGAGTAGATTTGAACCGGGACTGCTTTCACCCGCCGCATCTGCTTTGGTTGCCGCTTCCAGGACAGTTGGTGGTAGTTTATCGGGAATAATACCCTCTTGTTGTAAAAGATGATTGGTCTTCACGGAAACAGTTTGCAAGGTGAGAGCAATTTTATCTTCTAGCATCTCTTGCCACTGTAGCAGTTGATTGGGCAGAATCGGTTTTTGTGGGGCTAGGGCTGAATCTGGGGAATGGTTTGCTGTGGTTTCAGCCGAGGATTCCGTTGACTCCGCTATGGGTTCTAAATCCTCGTCTTCCAGGATTGATGATAGGTCTTGAGGAAGCTGTAGGTGTAAGATTAACTCCTCTTGTCCTTCCTTACCAAGCTGACGCAAGGCTTGCTGTAGATTTTGGCGCTGATTGAAGGACAAACTTAAAAATGCGTCTGGATAGCCTTGAGTACAAACCTGATAACTTGCCTGTTTCAAATGTTTTTGCACCGTTTGCCCCAACAGGGTCACATAGGTGGCGTAACTGTCGTGGAGTTGGGAAGCCAGATGTGCGCTCGCTTCCTCCATCTTAGCTAAATCCTGCTCAATGCGTTCAACTGCGTTCACTGTCATTTGCCTTGGGCGATATCAAAATGTAAGTATTCAACCGAACATGATATTATCCCCCGACGAAGTTGACACCCCTTATTGACACTCCCCCGCTTAAAATACGGGGAATTCTTGAGCTAATCGTTGCCCTTTCGAGTCACCTCTAATTAGGTCTTACACAATTATGTCCTACCCGAAGCCAACTCGAATATCACTTAATATCTAGAACTCCACTTTTTCGGGTAGCTCTCCAAGCTTTTACCTAAATTAATTAGGAAGTTTCCGTATGCCCTACGGTACTTATTAACTATTTAGTTTTTACAAAAATGCTATTCCGACTGAGAAAATCGGCATTTTACGAATTTTGGCTCGTTTGAAATCCTAGCAAGACCAATTACACCATTTATGTTTTTCAGAAGGTTTTTATGTATACAGAGTTATCACCTACAAACTCTGTTTCTCACGTCACTATTGTACCTAAATCCAACAAAAAAAGCAACTAAAGTTGCTAGGCTAAACGCCTTGCTTGGTTTCATCCCTCGGATAAATCACGAGGGAGCCTGCACCATCGCTTATCTGTAAATATTTGTAAAATTTTATTCAAGGAATTAAAGGCTCACATCCCTAACTACGAACTCGCTTAATTTAATTGCACAGTTGAACCCAACATCTACCCAAAAATTCAGTCAATTTTAATACATTTATCGCCTGAATATGGGTGGGTTACGGCGGATAGTTTCTTCAATTCCACCTAACCCACGATGGCGGCGTGGCACACCTAAATTGATAGATTAGATTCAGCTTGTAGTAAGGGTTAAATCCCTAGATTCCGCCCTAGTAACATGCGCCAACCCAACCTACAACCTATTCCAACATTTTAGCTGTGTCAGTCCACTACGAGATTGAAAATTTTTTCCCACAAGGGCAGGGCGCAAGCCGACACCCCACATTCTACTTTCTCTAGAAATATAGAGACGTTACCTGCAACGTCTCTATATTTCTGGTGGACACCACGATACACAAGAGTTGAGTGTCTATTTTGGTTGACCTGTCTGGGCGGCTACTTCTTGAGCGAAGTGAGTTTATTCTGATTCAATCCCCTCACCCAAAACATAACGGGTAAAGCGGCGTACTTGGATATTTTCCCCCAACAGGGAAATGGTTTCTTTGACCAACTCTTCGACGGACTTGCTTTGATCCCGGATGTAGGGTTGATCAATTAACGATAATTCTTTCAACCGTTTCTCAATCCGACCCTGAACAATCTTCTCCTTAATATTATCCGGTTTCTTTGCCAGGTCATCGCGCCCCATTTCAATTTCTTTTTCCCTTTGGGCAACAGCGGCTGGGATATCGTCCACAGACACATACTCGACATTCGGACAAGCCGCAACTTGCATCGCGATATCCTTAACCAAGGCTTGGAATTCCTCGCGACGGGCAACAAAATCCGTCTCGCAGTTAACTTCCACTAAGACACCAACTCGTCCCCCCGTGTGGATATAGCTACCGATAATTCCTTCAGCCGCCACCCGACCGGATTTTTTCTCGGCTGAAGCAATCCCTTTCTGACGTAGCCATTCGATGGCTTTGGTCATATCGCCGTCATTTTCTTTGAGCGCTTTTTTGCAGTCCATCATGCCTGCGCCAGTTTTTTCTCGTAACTCTTTGACGAGTTTTGCTGATATTTCCGCCATCTTGCCTTTATTCCTCCTTTGTTGTTTGTCAGTGCCAGTGAACAACGGACAGATAACCCCAGTGTATCGGGTAGACCTACAAATGCATCATTGCTTATTCTTCGCTGTCCTCGTCCTCCTTGGCGCTGTCCTCGTCCTCCTTGGCGCTGTCCTCGTCCTCCTTGGCGCTGTCCTCGTCCTCCTTGGCGCTGTCCTCAACTTCCTCGGCGCTGTCCTCAACTTCCTCCATGTCTGACTCAAAGGAGTCCACATCGTCGCTGTAATCGTCTTCCATCTCGTCTAGGGCTTGGGCAAACTCTCGCTCCTCTTCGTCTACCTCCAGTTCACCGTGACGCCCTTCATAGATGGCATCGGCTAACTTGCCAATAATTAGTTTAATCGACCGAATCGCATCGTCATTCGCGGGAATCGGAATATCGACCACATCCGGGTCACAATTCGTATCAAGCATCGACACCACGGGAATGCCGAGTTTTTCACACTCTTTGATGGCATTGTATTCCCGGCGCTGGTCAATGATGACGACAATGTCGGGGATTCGCCGCATCATTTTGATGCCACCCAGATATTTTTGCAGCTTACCCAGTTCACGGCGCAGTACTGCTGCTTCTTTTTTCGGCAAGAGGTCAAGAGCACCACTTTCTTCGCGGCGTTCGAGTTCTTTGAGTCGTTCAACCCGCCCTTTAATCGTTTCCCAGTTGGTCAACATTCCACCCAACCAGCGTTGGTTGACGTAGTACGCGCCACAACGACTGGCTTCTTGGGCAATAATTCCCGCCGCTTGCCGCTTTGTACCGACAAAAAGACAGCGTTTACCTTGCTCTACAGCGGTTCGCATATAGCTGTAGGCTTCTTCCATCAACTGGGCAGTTTGCACCAAGTCAATGATATGAACTCCATTTCGGGCAGTATAAATGTACTGATCCATCTTCGGGTTCCAACGGCGGGTCTGATGACCAAAGTGAACCCCTGCCTCCATCATTTGAGCCAAAGAGACGACTGGCATAATTAATTTAAACTCCTTAATTCGGGTTTATCCTCCATTCAGGCGGATTTCCTGTGAGGGAAACACCCGAAACCCTGAATGTGCGATTTATGACAACCTTCCTAAGGTAACATAATTTTTGCTCATGACATTGGATTGGCAAGGCGCCCGTCAAGACACACCGGGCTGTGAGACTGTTTTACATTTCAATAATGCGGGTGCAGCATTAATGCCAGAGTCGGTTTTAGAGGCTGTGGTTGGGCATTTACAGTTAGAAGCCCAAATCGGTGGATATGAAGCGGCGGCACAGCAATTTGAGGCAGTGGAACGGGTTTATGATGCGGTGGCGACTTTGTTAGGGTGTCAGCGCCAGGAGGTTGCCATGATTGAGAATGCTACAAGAGCCTGGGATATGGGGTTTTATAGCGTTCCTCTAGGAAAAGGCGATCGCATTCTTACGGGTGTATCGGAATATGGTAGTAATTTCATTGCTTTTCTGCAAGTTGCCCGGAAGACAGGGGCAACAATTGAGGTGATTCCGAATGATGAATTTGGGCAAATTTCCATTGCTGGATTACGCCAAGCAATTGATGAGCGGGTGAAGTTAATTGCGATTACCCATGTTCCCACCAATGGCGGGTTAGTTAACCCAGCCGTGGAAGTGGGGAAAGTGGCAAAAGAGGCGGGTATTTTATATTTACTCGACGCCTGTCAATCGGTGGGGCAAATGCCCATTGATGTGCATGAAATTGGCTGCGATATGCTCTCAGCTACAGGGCGTAAATATTTACGCGGACCCAGAGGAACTGGATTTTTGTATGTCAGAGAAGGGGTTATTTTGCAATTAGAACCGCCTTTTTTGGATATGCAAGCTGCTGAATGGGTGAGTCGGGATACATTTAAAATTCGTTCAGATGCCCGTCGGTTTGAAAATTGGGAAACGAACTATGCTGGAAAAATTGGTTTAGGGGTGGCTGTTGATTATGCCTTAAGTTGGGGATTGGCAGCGATTGAACGCCGGATTCGTGTTTTAGCTGAAACATTGCGTGATCAACTCAACGATATTAATGGGGTTAAGGTTCAGGATTTAGGTCAGCAAAAATGTGGGATTGTTAGCTTTACAGTTGAGGGGAAAGAACCAAGTAAAATTAAGCGATTACTGAGTCAAGAAAAGATTAATATATCGGTTTCTTCCGCCCAAGGCACGCGATTAGATATGGATGCACGGGGGTTTATGTCTGTGTTAAGGGCTTCGGTTCATTATTACAACACTGAAGCCGAAGTTGAGCGATTTTGTACGACATTGGCGTCTTTGGTTTGACCTTTCACGGTATGTGGCGCAACGTGAGTATTGATTATGTAGGGGCGGGTTTCATGACCATGTTTTTGGTTGCACAAGGGATGTGACTAAACCCGCCCCGACTCAGGTTTCTAGATTTCCCGTGAAAAGTTAGTTGATTTGACAGGAAACAGGGAACGGGGATAAGGCGGATGGCAACAAAATTGTCGGGTAGGGAGAGCGAAGCGTAACCCACAATTTCTCACGGTTTTGATAGGTTATATTAAATCCGCCTTTGTTGCCCTCAGATTTTAGGGTTAAATTGGGCGCAAAAACCTGTATTTGTGTCAACTTAAGGTGAAAGTTTCTTTCTCTCCTAATTTATCCAGTGCTACACCCCAGTTGTACCAGGCTAATTGGTAATCGGGTTTAATTTGAATCGCTTTCTCAAAAGATGCGATCGCACTTTCATAGTCTCCCAGATTCCCCAGGGCTAAACCCCTACTATTCCAGGCTTCGGGGTAGTCGGGTTTAATTTGAATCGCTTTCTCAAAAGACGCGATCGCACCGAGAAAATCCTGGGCTGTAAGTTGCTGTTTCCCTTGATTCAACAAAGCTGCGGCGGCATCCCCCTCGGCATTTTCCCATTTATCCTCGTCCCCCTTATCTTCCTTATCTTCCTTCTCTTCCTCCCCTTTCCCTGATGGTTTCGCCAACAAATCCTGACCAATCTCTGCGGCAATTTCCCCCAATTCTCCACATCCTACCCCACTCATCTGCAATAACTGCCAAGCAAACTGATGATCCGCTTCTGGCAATTGCCGCAACTGCTGCCCATACTCATACAGCCACACCTTAAAATAGCGATCGCTGCTGTGATATCCTAAATGTTGTAATATCTGTTCCCGGTTCCATCCCTGATTCACCCCAGTTAGCAGTTGCCGAAATAGCTGCTGATACTCTGCATCACTGAGGCGTTTTTGAAGCCGCCTGTGTCGTTTTGGTTTGAGGAAGGGCGGTAAGATTGGCTGAAGTAGCCGCACTAGCCATTGCCAAAACCGCTTAATCATCTGCTTGTCGGGAAAGGATTTATTTTACCATGGATATATTAATAGTTAAATTCCCTAATATTTGAAGGTTGTTGACTGTTAAAAGTTTAACTCTCATTTCTCTCATCAACTCACTCCTGCCAAATCAACAATTACCGTATCATCATCTCTGAAAATCAAGAGGTTGTCGGGACAAGAGCGGCACTCTTGTTGCACCTGACCCTCCATTACAGCATTCTGCAACTGCATGAACGCTCGGAGATCTTGTGAATCGTATTTGCCTCTGAGTAGCTGTCGCAGTTGGTCTTCGGCTTCCCTGGTGAGATAGCGTGTCGTTAGTGCCTGTTGAACAATCTTACGAATCAACATGATTTTAGTCCTTACCTTACCCTTTCATTAGGTTCTCAAGTTCAGCAGGTGAGTTTTATGCAAAAGTCAGGTATGTGTTACAAATCTTTATATGAGCGATTGAGAAACTGTGTAGGGGATCTTTTCACTACTATCGTTTCTGACCTCACAACAGATGCGACTAAACCCGCCCTGACTGTTCCAGAGGTAGCATACTACCTCTGGAACTCCCCATCTCCCCCATCTCCCCCATCTCCCCCATACTGCCGCTTCTGTTAAACTTTTGTAAAGATTTTCCCCACCTTGCATAAAATCGCCCCTGAGTTGGTGAGACCTCTATGAACAGAGTTAAATCGGTGTATCAACACAATTTCAGGTCACTGATGTACGAACCCTATCGCTATCTATGAATGCCATAGACCAACAGTTAAAGCAACTGGCACAGGACGCACAGCAGCATCCTCCCCGAAGTAAACAACGACAGCAAGCTTTAGCCAAGCTATTGGGTGCTATTCAGCAGTCCGGTAAACTGACTCGTCCCTATCCCGAACAATTCCACGGATTTTATGAGGATATTTATGATGAAGCCAAGCAACGCCTATTTTGTTATATTTGCGAAAGGATTGATGATTATAACCCTAGTTTTGAAGTTTTACAATGGATAAACTTTATGCTAAAGCATCGATTTTTTATGGAAGCCAGTCGTTCTATGATGCCAACCATCCATAAAGGAGTCGATGCCAAACGAGTCAAACGTTTAACCCTGGATGACTTAGAGAAAAACAATCCAGCCGACATTGATCCGCAGTTGACACCCTCTCTATTACAAGAAATCATTCACTATCTAGAAACTGACCCCGAAGGACTGTTTAATCAAACCTATACGTCCAATCAGCCAGCCGCCAACTTCCAATTTTTAGCCCTTAAACTTTTATCCGGGTACTCTTGGAAGGAAATCTCTGAAGAATTAGGAATTAAGATCTCCACCTTAAGCAGTTTCTACCAGCGCTGCTTAGCTAAATTTAGTCCAAAGTTAAGAGAATATTTATCATCATAATCCCCCCTGAGGCAAAGAACACAATGTTAAACACCACGAATGAACCCCTCATGCTGACTGTCCCCCTAACCTTAGAAGCCCATCAAATTGCTCAACAGTTTCACCAACAGCATTGCTCCCAAAAAGCAAAACAAGTTTACCTGAATACATTAGCCGTTTATGCTGTTAAGACTTCTCTAAAATGCCTGGGAATTCAGACAAACTGGCAGGCGAGTGATAGTTGGAATCCAATCATGCAAACCTTGGAAAATACAGCCGACTTATTGATCAAAGATATTGGTAAATTAGAATGTCGTCCCGTCTTACCCAACGCCGCTAGCTGTCATATCCCCGCAGAAGTTTGGTCGGACCGGATTGGTTATGTAGCCGTTGAATTGAATCAAGCCTTAACTGAAGCCAAATTACTGGGATTTTTGCCCAGCGTTAACACCGAAGAAATTCTCCTAACTCAACTTATATCACTGGAACATTTATTAGACCATCTAAATTCATCCAGACAACCCATACAAATCAGTCAATGGCTACAAAATATTTTCGATGTCGGTTGGCAGACTGTGGACACATTATTCGATTCCTCGCCAACAGAACTCGCCTTTAATTTTAGAAATTATACGCAAATAGCCACCCATTTATCAGAACCATCCGATCTTAAAATTACACGGGGTAAGCGGTTGACATTAGGACGCCGATATGATGATGAACAAGTCATATTAGTCATGGATTTGACACCAACCCAATCATCAGAACTCGATATTTCGGTTGGAATTTATCCGACCAATGGTCAATCCTATCTCCCTAAAAATCTGCAACTGATGATTCTTGATGATACAGGAGAAACAGTGATGCAAGCTGAAGCCAGAAGCACTAAGCAAATTCAATTACAGTTTAGTGGAGAAGCCGGAGAATGCTTTAAAGTCAGGGTGGCGTTGGCTGATATTAGCATGACGGAAACTTTTATTATTTGAATAGCTCCTTCGCTGCGTTATTCGGGTAGGGTTGTATGTAGGGGCGGGTTTGACTACGATCATTTCTGACCTAACCCCGATGTAACTCGCGCCCACCCCGGTTTTAAGTGTTCCAAAATAGCTATATGCATCGTTAGTCCCTGTTCCCGATTCCCTGTTCCCGATTCCCTAAAAAATGACAAATGACACCACCGACAAAAAATTAGTAATTTTGAAACTCGATGGGGATTTTCAAAGTCACGGATTTCGAGTAACATTAGCGATTGGTTGGGATGGCGCCTCCCCAGACATTGAACTACAAGGAATATTAAACGCAGCGCCTGAATTTGCCGATCGCATACAATCCCATTGGCAGCATAAGTATCGTAGCATTAGCGCCCCCTATCGGATTAAACCGAAAAAAATCATCTATGATGGTTCTGTGAGTCAGCGCCTGAGGGACTGTCAAGACTCAGCGAATGAACTGCGCGATCGCTTGCGAACCTGGTTAGATGGGGAAGGGTTTCGCCCCCTGGATCGACGGTTAAGGGAAGCCCTCAGTCCTCAGGATACGATTCGCTTCCTAGTATCCACCAGTGACCCCCACTTACAAAAACTTCCTTGGCATTTGTGGGACTTTTTTGACCATTATCCGAAAGCAGAACTAGCGTTAACTGATCCTCAGTTTGAACGTCCTCCCCAATTCACCTCAAATCGCCGCACGCCTAAAGTAAAAATTTTAGCCATTCTTGGTCATAGCCAGGGAATTGATATTGAAAGCGATCGCCAATTACTCGAAACTTTACCCCATACAGATATTACATTTTTAGTCGAAAAAAGCCGCCGGGAAATTAATGACCAACTCTGGGAAAACCATTGGGACATCATTTTTTTTGCCGGACATAGTGAAACCGAAGGTGAAACCGGGCGGATTTATATTAATCAAACCGATAGTTTAACGATTAATGAACTCTGGTATGCGCTAAGAAAAGCCGTAGAACGAGGATTAAAACTGGCTATTTTCAACTCATGCGATGGCTTAGGTTTAGCCCGACAACTGGATGATATCCAGATTCCGCAAATGATTGTCATGCGGGAATTAGTTCCCGATCGCGTGGCGCAAGAGTTCCTCAAGTATTTTCTCACTACCTTTGCCCAAGGTCAACCTTTCTATTTAGCCGTAAGAGACGCCAGAGAAAGATTACAGGGATTAGAAAGTCAATTCCCTTGTGCCAGTTGGTTACCCGTAATTGTCCAAAATCCTACCCAAGTTCCGCCAACCTGGAACGATTGGATTAGCCACCCTAAAGCCAAACCTGTTAAGCAGAGACGGCGAGGTTGGCAATTGGTACTAGGTGCGAGTGTCATGGTTACCAGTTTAATCATGGGAGTGCGATCGCTAGGGTGGTTACAATCGACAGAACAGCAAGCCTTTGATCAACTCCTGAACATGCGCCCCACGCCATCCCTTGATCCTCGGTTGTTGATGGTTGAGGTTACTGCTAAGGATATCAACAAATTAGGGGGTGAATATCCGTTACACGATCGCACCCTGTTGGAACTATTGCAAAAACTCCAAACCTATCAACCCCGCGCCATTGGCTTAGATATCTTTCGCGATCGCCCTTCAGGGGAAGGGTGGGCTGAATTGGTACAATATCTACAAAAGAGCGATCGCGTGATTCCCGTCTGTGTCATCCCGTCTCCCCAAATCCCGGAAGGCGTTGCTTCTCCCCCGGGACTCCCCAAAGAACGCTTAGGGTTTGCCGATATTGTGGTTGATCCAGATGGAATTGTTCGGCGTCATCTCATCGCCATGAAACCGCCAGCGGTATCCTCTTGTTCTACCTTCTATTCCCTGAGTTTTCAATTAGCCCTGCGATATCTGCAAGCCGAGGGAATCTCACCTGAATTTATCTCCGAAGATCAGTGGCAATTGGGTTCAGTTACCTTAACAAATTTAAATGCCAACCCCGGATTTTACCAGCGCCGTGTCGGATTAGAAGGATTTCAACTATTACTCAATTACCGTTCTCCAGAATTTGCCAAAACGATGGTAGAACGAGTGACTCTGAGTGATATTTTTGCCAATCGCGTAAATCCTGATTTTTTGCAGGATAAAATTATTTTAATTGGCATGACCGATCCCACGATTAAAGATGAATTCCAAAGTCCTGGCAATCATGAAATTCGGGGGCTATTCCTGCATAGTCAGATGGTTAGTCAGATTATCAGTGCGGTTACTGGAGAACGCCCCTTGCTAAGGTTTTTGCCCCTCTGGGGAGAAATCCTCTGGGTGTGGATTGGGTCGATTGTTGGGGGTGCGATCGCGTGGCACTATCGAGAGTCACGATTACGTCTGGGATTAGGAGTAGGAATCTCTATAATAACCATTAATGGTATAGGCTGGTTTATTTTAATTCAAACTGGCAGTATAGTACCTATGGTTCTGGCAACGCTAGCTGTATTTGCTACAAGTGGGAGTCTTTTGGCTTACCAGACATTTAAGCATCCGCGATCCGATTAAATCCCTTAAACATGACTGTACTAAAACTTGCTTTAATCCTTGCTACAACAGTTCTTGAATTGACAAGTTATCGATCCCTTGTCCAAGCCTATCCCATTCAAAAATTAGCAGATATTAAACAAGATCCGCCCGTTTGGGATAGACCGAATAGCGATCGCAAACCTGCCGGAACTCGTGGACCCTGTGAAAAGACAAAACAACCGTTTACACCGTTATTACCCATTGCCAACTCTGGCGTCAAGTTTTCTGGCTTTACCTTAAAACAATACCCTATATTTTGGTTTTATATTCCCTATCAGAGTAGCACTATTAATCGAGGAGCATTTTTTTTAGAAAATTTGCAGGAAGGGAATCGAACCTATCAGGTCAATTTCCAGCTTCCTGAAACACCGGGTTTTGTCAAGATTAGCCTACCAACCACAGCCAATCCCCTAGAACTGAATAAACAGTATCGTTGGCAGTTCACCCTTTATTGTGAAACAGATGATCCGACAGATTCTTCTCAAGTCGTTTGGCATCAAGGCTTGATTGAACGGCTTGATCCCCAACCTTTAGAAACTCAGATGGCAACGGCTTTGGTGATAGATCGGATGGAATTTTATCGAGATAATCGTCTTTGGTACGATATCTCAGCAGATTTAACCCAAATCTATACTTTTCCTCTCGCTTGGCGTTATTTGTTACAAGCCATAGATTTGGAAGAACTCAAACAAGAACCCATCGCGGGTTCAGTTCAGCCCATTAAAGATTCCGATTAATAGGGTGTGTCGGGTGTGTCGGTTGTGTCGGGTGTGTCGGTTTTGTCGGTTTTGTCGGTTGTGTCGGTTTTGTCGGTTGTGTAGGGTGTGTCGGTTTTGTCGGTTTTGTCGGTTTTGTCGGTTGTGTCGGTTTTGTCGGTTGTGTAGGGTGTGTAGGGGCGAAGCATTGGCGCAGTTCAATGAACGGCGGGTTACATAAATTTCAGACGCCAATGCTTCGCCCACCCTCATGTAGGATGTTCAATTGTAGTATCACCGAACAATACAAACACCCCCAACTTGTACGGTACAAGCTTCTGGTTTTTTAACAGGTTCTAAACTCTGAGTCCTGGCATTATAAGTATATTCACCAGCGGGAAAAACCCGGTTAGGATCGGCACAATAGCGATAGGTTTGTCCACCTTCGGGATAGGAGATAACCACTAAAGAACTGGTAGATGAGGGACAGGTACTGAGTACATTTAATCCATAATCATCTTCCAATTTTTCTTGGCGGGGATCTGTCGTTTGATTGGCGGCGGTTTGAGTTCCAGGGCGTCCCGGTTTTAAGGTTTCTGTACTCGCGTCGTAGGTATACTGTCCAGCTTGGAGGAAACGGTTGGGATTGGCGCAATAGGTATAGGTTTGATTCGATTCTGGAAAAGACACGACAACCAAAGAACCCGTCGCCGCCGGACAGTTTTCTAAGACTCTCAATCCATAGTCATTTTGTAGCAGTTGTTTTCGTTTATCCGTAGTTTGATTAGAGGAGGAGGGTTGATTCGAGGGATTATTGGCAATAGTTCCGGGTGTAATTCCGGAAAGGGAAACCGTATATCTGCCTCTGGTATTATTTCGACCTAAGACGAGGAGTTTGTATTCGCCACTAACGGGTACTTGGTATACTAGAAGATTGGTTTTGTCGTTGTAGGCGACTTGGTTGCCAGTTTGTGAGGAACTCAGGACTAAAATTGGCGAGAGTGTACTACCTTCTTCTGGCTTAAGATTGATACGAACGGTATCCCCTTGTTGTGCATTAAACAGGTATTCTTCTCCAGCGGCGGTTTCCAGGGGGGCGTTGGGTAGCAAGTCATTGCGATAGCGGAAGCTGGGAGCATTCGTTTGGATAAACCCACTAACGTTATCATTATTGTTTAGCTTCGTGGCGGCGGCGGCGGTATCGATAAGGATGGATAAGATTACCCCACTGATAGCGAATGGGGTAGCGATTCGATTAATTACTGTTTGGTTAAACATGCAGGCTAAAAATGACCAACGTCAGTTAGGGACAGACTCTATCGGGATAGAGTTCCCCAGATGATCATAACTCAGAATTTGCTGCCAACAAAAAATATTCATTGCTGCCGATGTATGTCCATTATTCATGAGCAACGACTTAGCTCAACTGCCTTCGCCACCTTCACCACCTTAGTCCTCTTCTGCGTTTTCATCCTCTTCCTCTTCCTCTTGATCTTCTTCACCCTCTTCGCCACCTTCCTCGGCGTTAAGATCATCATCTTCTTGCATTTGCTCCGTTTGCGGGGCACCTTCCTCAGCTTCACCATCTTCTGTACCTAGGTTGCTTGCATCACACGCACCAAGGGTAGCGGCTACAGTTAACGCCAAAAATAATTGGATAGTCTTTGATTGCATTTTGATACTCCTCAATTGATACTCTAAAACCTTGAAGCTGGGTCGGAATTAGGGCGCACGGGGCGTGCGCCCTGACAGGGATTTAATATCCTACCAAACTATTGGAAATGGGAATTATTTGGCAATTTTTGGTCCCATACCAATCTTACCTGCATAGATGGCGCGATCGCCGAGTTCATCTTCAATCCGCAGGAGGCGGTTATATTTGGCAACTCGTTCACTGCGACAGAGGGAACCGGTTTTAATTTGACCCGCACGAGTGGCGACGGCTAAATCCGCGATCGTGGTGTCTTCGGTTTCGCCAGAACGGTGAGAGATAACGGAACGGAAGCCATTGCGGGTGGCGAGTTCGATGGCTTCTAAGGTTTCGGTTAAGGAGCCGATTTGATTGAGCTTAATTAAGATAGAATTCCCAGCGGCTAAATCAATCCCTTTTTGCAAGCGAGTGGGGTTAGTGACAAATAAATCATCCCCGACTAATTGGATGCGGGAACCAAGTTTTTCGGTCAGCCGTTGCCAACTATCCCAATCGTCTTCATGTAAGCCATCTTCAATGGAAACAATCGGATATTGACTGACTAATTGATCCAGATAATCAATAAGTTCACTCGGGGCGTGAGATGAGCCTTCATAGAGATATTGCCCATCTTTGTAAAATTCACTGGCGGCGACATCCATGGCTAACGCCACCTGTTCCCCTGGTTTATAACCAGCTTTTTCAATCGCTGCAATCAGAAATTCCAAGGCGGCTTTATTGGACTCTAAGTTAGGCGCATAGCCCCCTTCATCACCCACACCGGATAACAGCTTTTTCTCTTTCAACACTTGAGACAGGGCGGCGAAGACTTCAGCCCCCCAACGCAGCGCCTCTTGAAATGAATCGGCACCTACAGGGACAATCATAAATTCTTGAAAGTCCACGTTATTATCCGCATGGGCACCACCGTTAATCACGTTCATTAACGGTACAGGGAGAAGATTGGCAAGGGGTCCCCCTAGATAGCGATAGAGGGGAAGTTGCAATTCATCCGCTGCGGCTTTAGCATTAGCCAGAGAAACTGCCAGGATAGCATTGGCACCCAGTTCTTTTTTGTTTTGGGTACCATCCCGATAAATCATCGTCTGGTCAATGGTTGCTTGGTCTAGAGCGTCCATGTCCAAGAGTTCGGGGGTGATTTTCTCTTTGATGTTACGGACAGCCTTGAGGACGCCTTTACCGTTGTAGCGATGAGAATCACCATCTCGCAGTTCGTGGGCTTCAAAGGAGCCGGTAGAGGCACCACTGGGAACTTGCGCCAGTCCGATGGCACCACTGGCGAGGCGAACTTCGGCTTCCACGGTGGGACGTCCCCGGGAGTCGAGAATTTCTCTGGCGTCAATGGCTTCAATCGGAGCTTCGGGTTTATCTAACATGCCTTTTCCTCTAAATTGCAATGACTTCAGGGTTCAGGATACGTCTGAAGTCGTGGACAAACAAGTGGGCGTGAAGTACCCCAACTTGCTTCGCTGAAGTTGGGGCTTCCAACCTCTTAAAACAAGGACGGTCTTATTCGTCTTTGGGATTTCCCGCTTCATCCGCCGATGCCTCCAAAAGTTGCCTTTTATTGGTCTTATTCAGCTTCCACAGGCAGCCGCCCATCTTCCACAGGCAGTTATTTTTTACTCGTACAACATAACTTGGTTTATCTTTTACCGCAGGGCGTAACAAGAGCGAACCAGCGGTCATGTTCTTTCCCTAGCTGCGATGTTTCTGCGGCAAGCATACTACTGCTACTTTGAAGTTAGCCTGTCTGATAGTCCATACGCCTAGGCGGGTCAGCGACCAAATTTATAGTAACATATTGGTGTTGAAAACATCAACACTATGTCAACACCAACAATAAACAAAAACCTTCACATCAAACTGTCCGAGAAACGAATGAGAAAACTTAAAAATTATGTACAAGAGAAGGAAAAGACCATGACTCAGATCATTGAAGATTGGATAGATCGACTACCGATTGTACCTATTGATTGACTCCGTACCTCCGTCAATCCGCTGTCCATCCTCGCCCTACTTTGTTGAGGGCGAGGACTTCCGCGACTACGTTAAGGATGTTTTCGATCCCCAGCGCTCATATCCGGACTTATGATAGGGTATGCGATCGCTCTGTTGGTATTAAAAAAATATTCAAACCTTCCTTGACATCTGCCAAAAAGTAGGGATACCTGTTGGATACGAATGCGAGCGTGGCTCTCTCTATCCTCACCACAAGTATGGAAGACGGTTCCAGCAGTGGGATTACCAACATCATCCACAGTCTGTACGCCCACCACTTCGCCCAAATCGGTGAATAGAGTCCTAGTAGTGCCTGCGCCCGTTCCTGGTAAACTGATGCGGATGCTCATCCGTTACGTTCCCAGGCAATAGCAATGTCAAAAATAAGGCAGGGTATTGCCGTGTCCCTACGTGAACATTGAAACCAGAAGCCCTAAATATTGAAGCACGTTGTTTTGTAATACAATGAAGGTCAGTAGACCCAGCCAATTATCAGTATTTATACTCAGAGTAATCTATGGATAGTGGAAAATAACAAACTTTAAATAGTTTAGATTAAAATTAAGAAATGAATCCTATAATGCAATCAGCCTTACGAATTGAAGCTAAAGTTTTACCGGGCAATAAAATCGAAATTGACTTACCCCCTGATACCGCATTAAATACAGTCGGAAACACCATTGAAGTAATTCTTCTGTTGCCAGAAAAGCCAACCCGATCGACGGAGCAATCTATTCTGGAAATATTGGCAGAAATCCACTCTCAGCGCCCCTCTAGTCGAAACCTCGAAGAAATTAATCGAGATTTGCAAGCGGAAAGGGATACATGGGACAGCTAAACTTGCCTGACTATTATAGAATATATATTGACACGGTTGTTGTGATTTATGCCGTTGAACAAGCTCCGGTTTATGGTTCATTGTTGGCTGACCTCTGGGCAAAAGTTCAAGCCGGGAACCTGGAAGTTTTAACCAGTGAACTAACGTTCATGGAGGTATTGGTTATACCAATCCGAAACTCCGATACCTTTTTGACAGATGCATACAAGCGATTGCTGCGATCACCTCAAATACGATTGGTGCCTATCAATCAACTCATCCTAGAAAAAGCTGCTAGACTCCGGGCAGCATGACAAATTCTATCTTAGAGTGCAACTTGGTATAACCCCACTCTCAGTTAGCCTGTTGGGTTTCGCCATCGCTCTACCCAACCTACGAGAACGACAGGATTCAGATCAAGTTATGAACGTTAAACATATTGAGCTGCCAATGGAGCAGATTAAAGAATTTTGCGATCGCTGGCAAGTTACAGAATTTTCTTTATTCGGTTCTGTCTTGCGAGACGACTTTCGCCCTGATAGTGATATTGACGTGATGGTGCAATTTCATCCAGAGGCTCATCCCACGTTCTTCAGTTTGGAGCAAATGGAAGCGGAGTTAAAGACGATTTTTCATCGAGACGTTGATTTAATTACTCGCCAAGGGATTACATCAAGTCGTAACTATCTACGTCGTCAAGAAATTCTTTCGTCGGCTCAGGTAATTTATGAAACGAGATATTCAATTTTTACTTGACATGCTGCAATCAGCAGAACTCATTATAGACTACATCGCTCAATGCTCAAAAGATGAGTTTCTCGAAACCATACAGCTTCAAGATGCAGTCATCAGGCGATTGTTAGTAATTGCTGAAGCAGCCAGACGAATTTCAGAAACGACACGCCAAACCCTGTCCACTATTCCATGGCAAGAAATTAACGGAATGCGGAATCGGTTAGTTCATGAATATGACGATATTAACCTCAATATAGTTTGGGATGTTGTTCAAAATGAGATACCGATTTTAATTGAGGAGTTACGATTAAGAGTGCCAAGAGAAGAATAAACTCAATTTGTTTTACCTAAACTTGGGTGGAAGTTCGGCGGGAGGCGGAGAGTCGGCGCCTGGAGGAAGAGGAGGTGAACCGCCGGGTGGTAAACGTAGAGGTTTTGGTTCTGTTTCAGATGGTGTAGTCCTCGGTGAAGGTGAAGGTGAAGGTGAAGGTGAAGGTGAGGGTGAGGGGGGTGTCTGCATTTGTGCAGCAGAAGCGCCTCCCGGTGGAGGTAGAGGCGGTAAGATGGGTAACCCGTTAGTCGCGTCTCCGGGTGGGGAAGGTGGAGGTGATAAGGTCATTGCTGGAGGTTCTGGAGGTGGTGGTTGGATGGTTTCAATGGTGACTGAACGGCTTTTTTGTTCCCCGGCTTCATTGGTGACTTGCAACGTAATCGTTTCCGTGCTTGGTTCTGGACTGAGTTCATAAGGTAAAGTGCCTTCAGGTGGCACAGTACCGGGTGCAGGTAGCAGTTCAACTTTCAGATCTCTACCCCCCTCAACTTTCCAAGATAAAGGTACAGGTATCGATTGATTCCCAGAAATTGGCACGACAAATTTAGGACGAGTTAGGGTTTCTACACCACCAACTGTAAACTCCACAATATCAAAGGGAACAGGTTGGGCTTCAATTTTAATCGGATCAGTTTTTTGAGTGGGTAATTCTTCGGATTCTCCTTGTCGGGGAACCACGATTAATTCAAAAATATAGGTTCCCGGTTGGGGATTATCTATAGGAATATTAGCACAGACTAATGTCTCATCCTCTATTTTACAGGCTTCTTGTAAGCCTTGAGGAATCCTTTGACTAAAATCAATCGATTGCATGGGAACGAGGATAATCCCTTCGGGATTGCGACCCACCAGTTTTAAAAGTCTGATTTGTTCGGGGTGACTAATTTTCCAGTTCAGTACAATCACCCTATTTTCGGGTTGCGGTTGATTTGGAGGTGAGTTGTCATCATTAGCCGTTGGACTAGCTTCCTGATTTGCCGCTTCAGGCGTCCTCTGACTGGCTTGTTGATAGACGGCTTGAGTTGACGCAAATTCTTCAATCTCAGGAATCGGAAAGGGTGTAATTTTAACCGTATTCGTTAGAAGTTCCTCTGATTCCCCTCTCTTTTTCCCGTGGGGAATCACAGTCAGTTCAAAGACATAATCACCTGGTTCGCGAGCATCCGTTGGCACGTTTTGACAATTAAGAACCTCATTGATTGTGCAGAAACGCTCTAACTCATTGGGAATCCCCTGGCTAAAATTGTAGGCAATTGGACTGCTGGTGACTACCCCCTCTGGTGATACTCCTTGTACTTTTATCGTTTGTATTCGTTCGGGATTAGTAATTTCCCAATTCAGGCGAACACTCTCCCCATCAGCCACCGAGTAATTATTGCTGGCTGGCGCAAATTCGACTATTTCCGGGCGGGGTTTGGGTCTAAAAAAGAGAAACCACAGCAGGAATATTAATGCGCCAATCAGTCCGACTATGCCTAAAATGACTAATAAAAATTGCCACCAAGGACGACCTTCCCAAATTAAGGTGCCTTGGAAGCGATTGTTAATTAGGGGGAACTGTTGTCGGTCTTCAATTTCAATAACAAAGTTTAAAACTCGCCCGTAGAAGGGTCTACGCCACCATTTCTGGCTGGGTTGTACCTCTAAGTTCGCGATCGCATAGCCGCCAGGTGCGAGGCGAACTTGGCTGGGTATCAGGGTATAGGTACACAGATCATCGCCATCGGCACTTTTGGCGATGAGGGCAATGTCGCGGGTAATATTGCCGCCGTTATACAGTTGTAACTCAAAGACACCGGACTGATTGCTGATCTTACCCACTAGGGTGACTAACTCGACAGTTAACAGGTAAATTGGCATTACCTGTAGGTAAATGACATCGAGTAGCACTAAGTCGGGATTATTCAGGGAATAGAGACGCACCGTGGGAGAATAGATACTCGCCCCAGTATCTACAGGTGGTGTGATAATGAGCTGGATTAGACCCTTTTCACCCGGATTGAGTTCCAAGCCATCCATGACTCGCACCACTCCCGCTTCGGTATAGCCTTCGGGATAAATCACTCTATACCAGTTAGGGGCTAAATCTGGACAGGTTAAGCGAAATTGATCCACGCGATCGGAGCGGTTATGAACCAGAACCTGAACTTCCAGGAATTCTCCGGGTTGGACAACAGCTGGGACTGCGGAACTGGTGAGAGGGAGTAGGGTGAAGGTGGGATCATTAACCCGGATGGCTTCCTGGACAAAGGGTAAGACTTGCAGCCGTGCTGGATGTTGGATTGGCGTGTCTTGGGGGTAATGCTGCTGGGCATCAACAATTAGCAGATAATTATAAGTGCCTGGTATCGCATCGAGTGGTACGGGAATCTGGAAAACCACCTCACTACTTTGTCCCCGCCCTAACGCCAGACGTTCATAAGGGGAAATACACCACTGGTGCAGGAATTGGGATGTTTCATCTATATAAATATCAATTAAGGCGCTTTGATTCCCCTCATTGGTAATCGTGACGCACAACTCAAACGTCAAACCGGGTGTAATTGGCGCATCCCCAGAGGGATTCACAATCATGGACAGAGGTTTTCCCGGTGTCAGCGCTTGCTGAATCATCTCGGAAAACTGGCTACCTTGTCGTCTCATTTCACTGCGGTAGTAACGGGGAATGCCTTCCACTTGTATTTCTCGGACAAAACCCTCTTGAACTAACTCATCTAGTTCTATGGCGATCATCTGTTCGTTTTCATTCAGGTGATCGGCAATTTCGGGTAGGGTATGTCCTTCCTGGCGACGGATAAACAGAACAATTTGCCGTTGACGTTCCGGAAGTGCCAAAATATCGGCAATATTTATTGTTTTACCACCATTTGCCGAAGGATTGGATGGATTGCTATTCATAGTTTCCCTTTCCCCTCTGGGTTTGACCTCACATCCTGCTGACTTCCGCTAAACCGATTCTTTCTACGTTCAGCATGGGTGGAGCGACAACTGTATTAATGTTTACAGCGTTCACTCTGACAATTAAACCGCAAGGGAGACCGAATGTCAGCTATTGTCATCTATCCTAGGTAGAATGGCACTGACTTAAGCCCTCAACTAAAGTTGGGGCTAAAAGCTTAAACCCGTTAAAACGGGTTCAAAGAGCTACTCAGCAAGCTCAATTCTTACTTGAGCTTTAGGCGATATTCCGTTTGAGCGTGTCAGAAGCGAAGACAGCGCTGACTACAAACTACGCGATCGCAGGTTGTCCTAGACAGATGAACGAGAGTGGCTGGTATTAAGAAACAAGTCGATCCATTGTACAAGAGTGCGATCGCAGATTCTTATTCTCGGATATTGTACAGTCTGGGGTAGGGAATGCGATCGCGACTTTACTCAAAACTTGAAACGCTTTCGGGTTGGGGGTTTGACTGGTTTTGGGAGGGAATGCGATTAGCTTCGCTACTGCCGAGGGCAATCACCTTAATCCCCTGTCACCTTTATAATCGTTATGCAGTAAGGCTTACATGAGACAGATAGCATAGTCTTTTTGCGCCATTCCTAGGATGCCAGATCGAGCTATATCACTTAAGCTTAATCGCTTCAAACAAGCGTATTATAAGGGTTTGGCAAAGTCTTTGTAAAAACTTCGCGATCGCTAAATTTTCTACTTGTCGAGTGGGTACACTGGGTAAAGAACCTCACCACACTACGACAGTATGGACTTTATCGACCAAATTAAATCTATCTCTCAGCAAATCTTAAAGCTAAGAGAGCAAATTCAGACAGAAGAAGCTACCAAAAGCGCTTTTGTTATGCCTTTCATTAATGCTTTAGGGTATAACGTTTTTAACCCAATAGAGGTTTGCCCTGAATTCACGGCTGACGTACCTGGACTAAAAGGGGAAAAGGTAGATTATGCAATCATCATGCATGAAAAGCCCATCATCTTGATTGAATGTAAATGGTGTGGAGGCAATCTAGAGAACCCTAAGCATAACTCACAGTTGCACAGATACTTTCATACAACAGAGGCAAAGTTTAGCGTTTTGACCAATGGGATTATCTATCGGTTTTACACCGATACAGAGAAACCCAACATCATGGATGAAAAATCATTTTTTGAGTTCAATATGTTGGACTTCCACGAGTCCAATATTAATGAACTAAAACGTTTTTCCAAATCAAGCTTTAATTCGGGTGAATTGGAAGATGTTGCCAGGAATCTTCTCTATACTAAAGAAATTAAGCGTATCATGACAGAGCAACTGGCTGACCCATCTCCTGAATTCGTCAAGTTTTTTGCCAGTCAAGTATATTCTGGGAGGCTGGCTGCATCGGTTATGGAAAGGTTTACAGATATAACCAGACGGTCACTAAAAGAATTTATTAATGAGCGCATTACAGAAAGGCTAGCGGCTGCTATTAACACACCAGAAACCTCTACACCATCAACTGAAGGGCAAGAGGTTGAATCTGAATCCTCTTCAGACGAAGGAATAGTGACGACAGAAGAAGAGTTGGAAGCTTTTCATATCGTTAAAGCGATTCTACGTGAAGTTGTAGATGTTGGACGTATTGAGTACAAAGACACCAAAAGCTACTTTGGTGTTAATCTAGACGGCAAGACAACAAAAACTATTTGCCGACTTCGGTTTTTCCCGACAAAAAAATCTATCGCCATTATTGATGCTGAAGGGAAAGAAGCCAAGAAAGTCCTCTCAAGCTTGAATGAAATTTATGGGGTGGCAGGAATATTAAAAGACAGAGCTAGATATCTAGCCCAAGATGAGACAACACAACCTGAAGTTGTTGAACAGTAACTCATGACCCATTAAGCCCAAAAACCGTAGGGGCGCACCGACGTGCGCCCAATTTACTGACCTGCGCCCGATTCAATCGTCAACGCTATATCCTTTTTTAGCCGTTTCAGCAGAGGAATCCGTTTCGGCTAAATTTGTCAATCTATGATAATTTAAACTATTCTTTCCCCCAGAACGGTTTAAAATTTTCAATCATGCTTCCATCTCAACAAAACGTCATAATTGCTCTTTTTTGACCCCTTTTCCGGAATTATCTACGAATTTTCAAGGGTTACAGCAATTGTGAGATGAGTGTGCGATTTTCAGGTATATTATCTATGGTGGGTTTATTTTAGGCAAAATTAATCCCGACACAGCTAAACCACTTGAATCTTCGTAACACTTTGTATAATGTCTGGTTTTCGTCTCATTCCCCATCTCCCTTTGGATGCATGTATTTTGTTAAACTTACGATAAAAATTATTACTAAGTCTTGACAAAAACACAGATTACACAGATCGAATGGCATAGACAGAACACTGAATCGTGAGAGACACAGATTGACACAGACAACGAAATAATTTCCCCAACAATCGAATTATCTTCTCCCCATTGAGAACTAACATCTCTGTGTAATCAGTGCTACCAGCCTCCCACCTCTACCGTTCCTGCTTGCTCTGAGAAATCAGTGTTACCATCTTTATTCAGCCAGGGAGTGCCATATCCAAAGACGCGATCGCAGATTAAACTAAGAGGCGGCGCTTACTGCTAATCTTTCTTATCGTCCTCTCCCAACCCGCTCAGGAGCAAGTTTTTGATGATTCGCCTGCCTAACAACCACCCGATTTTAAAGGGTTCTAGACTATGGTCAATGGTTGTGGTTTCAGCATCCCTCGTATTGCCCTGGATGTTAGCTCAATCCTTTTATGCCGGTTCTAAACCGATCGCATCTTCTCCCCAACCGTCTCCGGAGCAATCACCCCGATCGGAAGTTCCACCGCCGCCAAATCCGTCCCCGGCTGAAGCCCAATGGCGTCATCGTCTGGTTGCTCAAAGTCTCTCCTGGCAATATCCCTCAACTCCCGTTCCCAAGGCAACCCCATCTCAATCCTCTACTGCTCAAGATACCGCGAAAACTCAAGCCTCAGGGACTAAACCACCGACAGCAAACAAAACTGCTCAAACTCAAACCTCAGCTTCCAAACCCCCTACTCCCCTACCGCCCAAACCCAACGCCCAGACTCAAGCCCAAACTCCACCCCCGAAATCATCTGCCGCCGCTTCCGGAAACTCCGCTAAAGCAGAAAATCCTCCCGCTAATACTGCAAGCTTAGAAATGCGAGTTGCGATCGCGACAGGAGTAAGTTCCTTAGACGTTGGCACATCTACAGCCGGAATAGTCGTGGATGGAAATGGGAAAACATTAGGAAAACTCGAGGCGAACGAAGGAGTTAACGCTCAACCCAATGGTTCTTATCTTCGCATCGGTGAATGGAAAACCCCAGGGGGCGCTTGGCTTAAACCCACGGGTGGCGGGTTTGTTTTTGTCAATGGTCGCTGGTATCGAGGGGATTTACTCTTAGTATCACAAGGGGATAGTCTGCTTGCCGTTAATTATATTGAGCTTGAGGCGTATCTAGCCAGTGTCGTCGGTTCAGAAATCTATCCCAGTTGGCCCCCCGCTGCCCTGAAAGCCCAAGCGATCGCGGCTCGTTCTTATGCGATCGTCCATTATATTCGACCTGCTAATCAGTTATACGATTTGGGTAATACTCAGCGTTGGCAGGTATATAAGGGAATTGAGTCGGAGTGGAATACCACGACTCAAGCGGTTCAGCAAACCCAGGGAATGTTTCTCAGTTATAAAGGGGGCGTCGTGGAATCCCTGTATGCTGCTTCGGATAGTATTGTCAGTAATGTTTTTGGCGGTCGAGGAATGAGCCAAAAGGGAGCTTATGAGTTGGCGATGCAGGGGTATGATTACAAACAAATTTTAGCCCATTATTATCCGGGTGCGGGATTGTCGTGGATTGAGGATCAGTGAGGGTCATTTGTCATTCGTCAGGGTTTCCAATACATCTGGCAACGGCAAGCGAGACAGGAAGCGATGATGGTTGTTTCAATGAAGCTCCGGCTTCAGCGGATCTTGCCGGAGTACTTCACCAATCCCTACTTATGCATAAGGGTGGGTTTTGTTGTTCAGTTATTGGTAACAAGCTAGCGCTAGTTCCTAAACCCGCCCCTACAGTGGCTGGCGTTTGTCCCGACAATTGACCCTTCAACTACGCTTAGGGCATGGTTTTTACGTCTTGCGATCGCTATTCAATACACCAACTGATACCAAATCCGGGGAACGCTACCCCTGTGATAACCCAGTCCGCGCAGGCGGACGAAAGTTTGTATAGCAGCGATTTCAATCGCCTATCGCCTCCTCTTGCAGGGGGTTAACTAACAGTCCGTAAATATCTAGACAATTAGTGACATAACTAGACATTTTCTATGATATAGTCAGGCAATGTCTAGTTTAACCCCCCAAGAAAGAAGCAGCTACTCGACTTTGTGTGACGGTCTTGCACTTTGCACCGATGGGAACTCAATGGTAAAATACAATCTTCTCGGATCGCTGGTGGTAATCGTCTTATCGATATTGTTGACTTAATTGGTAAGAAATCGGGTAACGAATAGCTATGACGACGATAACTTATTGCAAATGCTTGCCAACTCCCGCCGATGAACTTAACCCCATCGGTTTTACCGAATTGGAGATGTTTTTAACTTCATTGTCCGATATATTTTATCAAGCAACAGTTGAAACAGTTAACCATTTATTAAATAAAGAAATAAAATTTAATCAATCCAGTTGGAATAGTTATATTCAAGAGAAATACGGGTTCAGCAAGCGTTATGCTAACGGAGTAATTGCATTAGCTAAAGGAAAAACTTCCTCTGCTAAAGAATGTAGAAAAAGACAGATAAAGCAATTAAAATCACGAGTTCAGTCAGCGAAAGATTGGTTAGCCAAAGCCACAAAGAAAATTAAGTTGGCTCTCCAGTTCTATGGAAAAAAGAACTGGCAATCCTCCCCAAAAGGC